>JBIHZQ010000137.1:0-3694 GCA_044231345.1 Flavobacterium sp. | reverse complement strand
CAAATATAAAAAAGTACCCTATATTTGCAACCCAATTCAGGGCGATTAGCTCAGCTGGTTCAGAGCACCTCGTTTACACCGAGGGGGTCGGGGGTTCGAACCCCTCATCGCCCACATACAAAAAAGACAAACTTATTAGTTTGTCTTTTTTTTTATTTTAGAACAAACAATTCTTGATATGCAGGTAGGTTATTTTAAATAATAATTAGTTACTATTTTTCTCACATATAATTTTATCAATTTTTTTTATAATAGCGTTTTTTTTAATCATAATAACCTAACTTTGCTACCGAATCTTCTCATGAAAATTAATCTTTTTAAAGTATAGTTTTTGGAAAAAAAATTTAACCTTCAGGGATATAATAATATACATTCTTTAGTGCATGTGTTTTATCATTTACTAAAAGAGGTTCAAATTACCTTAACTCTATTAAACTCAAATAAACTCCAAAAAAGAGGTTTCCTTATAAAAAAACTAATGTTATTTTCATCCTTGCTTTTCATTGGAATAAATGAAATGAATGGGCAGATTTCAGAAAATTTTCAATCATGGACATCAAAAAGCTCTTATGCTGGAGCCCTTTCCCAAATTGGATCAGGCGGCACTTGGACCGCTGTAACTAATGCCGTAATTGTAGAACCTACTGGAGTAGCTAGTGGAACTGGATCAATTGGATATGTAGAAATTGCTCCTTCCTATGGTTTAGAATTTCCTAATATTGCATCAGGAGGAGTTGGAAATGTTACCATTCAAGCTAGAGCATCGTCCGCTTCAGGCGGGTCATTTACACTAGAAAAAAATGTTAATAATACAGGGTGGGTTATTGTTAATACATTTACTTCAGTTACCGATACGGGTGCCTCATATTTGGCAAATGTTAATGTTGTAAGTGCAAATATTCAATTGAGGATTACTAATTCATCCTCTATTATTTTATATCTGTATGATTTATCAACAACCATTTGTACACCACCTGTCATAACCTCTCAACCCTTGCAAGCCAATCAAGATTTATGTTTAAATAATACTCCATTTCCTTTATCAGTGACAGCTACTGCAGGAAGTGGCACCATTAGTACCTATCAATGGTATAATAATTCTACCCCTAGTAACAGTTCTGGAAACCCAACCCCAGTTGGAACTAATTCATCCTCAATTTCACCAATCACTTCTGTTACAGGTATTAAATATTATTATGTTATTGTTACAAATTCTAATGGTTGTAGCGTTACAAGCGGATTTTCTGGTAAAGTAACTGTAAAACAAATGTCCTCTACAACCCCAATATATCATGAATAATTAATAATTTTTAAAAAAGGAAAAGATGAAAACAATTATTAAGAATAACCTTTTACTACTGCTTTTTATACTTGGGTGTAAATCTAGTATGAACGCACAATTAATTCAAACTCCTACAGAATCTTTTTGTATAGGAACTGGTATTCGAAATTATGCCGCAGATACAGCAGATGGTATTAATGGAACACCTGGTTCTAGCTACGAATGGTCAATAACAGGAACTAATAGTAATTTAGCAATATTGTCAGCTATTACAGGAAATCCAGTAACAATAAATTGGTCTGCTTGTCCAGCTGGAAGTTATGTGGTTCATGTAGTGGAAACCACAATATCAACAGGATGTGTCGCTAGCGACCAAACTTTAAACGTAACTATTGATCCTTTGCCAACAGCATCTGATGCTGGTTCTGCAATAACTCAATGTAATACATCATCATTTACTTTAGCAGGAAATAGTCCAATTGTCGGAACAGGATTATGGACAGTAACAAGTGGAACGGCTACTATTACTTCTCCAACTTTATTCAATTCGGGAGTTACAGGGATCGCTCCTGGAACAAGTGCAACGTTGACTTGGACAATAAGCAATGGAACTTGTACTCCATCAACATCAACCGTAGTTCTTACTAATGATGATTTGCCAACAGCATCTAATGCTGGTTCTGCAATAACTCAATGTAATACATCATCATTTACTTTAGCAGGAAATAGTCCAACTGTCGGAACAGGATTATGGACAGTAACAAGTGGAACGGCTACTATTACTTCTCCAACTTTATTCAATTCGGGAGTTACAGGAATCGCTCCTGGAACAAGTGCAACGTTGACTTGGACAATAAGTAATGCAACATGTACTCCATCAGCATCAACAGTAGTTCTTACTAATAATCCTTTACCAACCACTTCTGCAATATTCCATGATTAATAATCTATAATAAATGAACAATTTCGTGATAAATAGTTTTAATTTTTTAGCCTTGAATATTTCGAGGTTAAAAACCTGTTTATTACTTTTTTTCTTATTGTGTAATTCTAATTTAGCATGGTGTCAGCAAAGTATTTGCATTGGCAGCGTCAAAAATTATACCGTAGATTCTGCTGAAAATACTGGCTCAGGAACAACAGGCTCTACCTATAGCTGGTCAGTAATTGGCTCCTCATTTTCAGGCACAATTTCAAATACAAACACAGGATCTACAAATGCTTCAACTATTGATTGGGGGCAATCTCCACCAGGAAGCTATATTGTTTCAGTTAAAGAAACGAATAATAATGGGTGTTCAAGCATTCAAAATTTACAAGTAATTGTTAAACCCTTTCCAGTAGTTCATTTAAACGATTTAATTATTTGCACCAATCCAATTACAGGAAATTGGTTAAGCCAGGGAATAATCAATACTGGGCTTTCTTCAAGTGTCTATAGTTTTGTATGGCAAAGAGATGGTATAATACTCCCGTTTACAACTCCTTCAATTAATGTAAATCAAATTGGAGTATATTCTGTAACGGTTACAAATATCCTAACAGGTTGTCAGGCAACAGATTTAGCTACAGTAAGTATTTCTTCTGCTCCTCAAGCAACTGTGTCAATTGCAAATCCATTTGAAAATGTTCAAAATATTGTTGTTACAATTTTAAATGAATTAGGGAGTTATGAATATTCAATTGATGGAATAAACTTTCAAGATACTGGGACATTTATTGTTTACATACCTGGTCAATATACCATTACTGTCAGAGATAAATACTTTTGCGGACAGATTAGTTTACCTGTTTTTGCTTCTGGATATCCCAAATTTTTTACACCAAATGGAGATGGCTATAATGATTTTTGGAATATCATTGCGATACCAAATCCATCAAAAGCTAAAACTTATATTTATGATAGGTATGGTAAATTAATTCATCAGATAAACTCATTAAATCATAATTGGGATGGAACTTTAAATGGCGAACTCTTGCCTGCAAATGATTATTGGTTTACTATAGAATATTATGATATTACTAATAATTTTCAAACCTTTAAATCACATTTTTCTTTATTACGATAGATAAGAATATTAACCGTAATAAACGCTAAAGAAATTTTGTGGCTATTTTGACCTATTAAATTATCTTATTATTCTGAAACTTGAAGAATGCTTATTGCGTATCCTCCGCCTGGTGCTGAAAACTGAGATAATTTTGTTTTACTGTTGACCTTAATTTTTGTAATAATGTAGGCTTGTGGATTTGTTTTATAATGAGCCTCTTTAGCATCCGAATATATTGTTGCGCTATAAGTTTTTCCTTTTTCTAAGAAATCTAGTTTTATGTTCGAAATTCTGCTATTTTCTCCATTAACATTACCAATAAACCAATTATTGGTGCCTTTTGCTTTTCGTGCAACAGTAA
>JBIHZQ010000136.1:0-3717 GCA_044231345.1 Flavobacterium sp. | reverse complement strand
CCAATTGTATTTCCTTGTTTTGACTTATCCCAGATTTCAATACTTCTGTTTTAATTTCATTTAATTGCGTGACGCTTTCATTGGTTAAGAAATCTTCGTCTTTTTTTCCCACAATATCTTCAATACTTCGGTTGATAAAAGGATTGTGTATCCAAGTATATTTCAATTCATTATCTTGATTAAACACACTAATAGGTGTGTTTTCTAAACTTATTCGGAAGCGTTCTTCACTTAGTTTTAGTTTACTTTCTAAATTTTTAAAGGCAGTAATGTCGGTAAAAGTAATTACTAATCCATCTATTCTATCATCAACGGTTCGATAGGGCATAATTCGAACATTGTACCAACGACCATCAGTGGTTACGGTTGCTTTTTCGATATAAATTAACGATTTTATTACCTGATTGGCGTCTGTAGCAATTTCTGGATAACGTAAATCACTAACCAAATCAGTAAATGGCCGTCCAATATCTACAGTTTTAAGTTTAAATATTTGAGTAACTTGATCCGTATATCTTCTGATATTCAATTTTTTATCTAGAAATAGTGTAGCAACTTCAATACTATTGAGCAAATTTTTCATGTCGTCGTTTGCCCTGATATAATCGGTAACCTTTCTTTGAAGTTCTACGTTTACCGTTTGTAATTCCTCGTTCAGACTTTGCATTTCCTCTTTTGAAGTAGTCAATTCTTCATTAGTAGATTGTAGTTCTTCGTTTGTGGATTGTAGTTCTTCGTTGGTAGATTTTAATTCTTCTTCTGAAGTTTGCATTTCTTCTTGAATTCGTTGAATTTCTTGTTGACAACGGCGCAACTCTATTTCGAGAGATTTTTGTAATTCAGATGCGTTTTGGTTATTACTTTTCCCAATTTTATTTTCAATAATGGAAGGAGCAGGGCCATCATTAAAGACTATTAGCACCATGTTTTTAACTGCATCAGGTTCTTTTAGCCGCTGAACGGTTAGGGTTACATAAGTTACCATAGTTCCTTCTCCAATCTTAATATTAGGAATTGTGATTGGGTCATAATTTTGAATGGCTTTTCTAAACGCTCCTAAAAGTTCGTGGTTTAATCCTTCACGAGCCATGGAGTGAATGTTCCAATTTGCTTTTCCAGCAACTGGTTCTAAGTATTTCCCAGTTCGACCAGTAATGTAAATAATATCGCCTTTTTCATTCACAACTACACTTGCGGGAGCATAGTGCTGAAGTAAAATTTTATCAGCAATGGATTGGATGTTGTCTACCGTTTTTGTTTCTATTTTTTTTTCTGTGCTCATAATTTTAGTTTGATAATATATACTTGGAAAATCAATTAATTGTTTGGTAACAAAAGTAGTATTTCGTTTATAAATTTTTAGTTTAGTGTCTACTTCTTCAAATCCATTGCTGTGATTTCCTAAAGTTTCCGAAGATCCTAGCACCAAAATTCCTCCTGGATTTAGACTATAATTAAAAAGGGGAATTAGTTTTCGTTGTAGCTCCGGTTCCATATAAATGAGCATATTTCGGCAAGAAATAAAATCTAATTTAGTGAATGGTGGGTCTTTTATTACATTTTGTGGTGCAAAAACAATTAACTCCCTTATCGAATTGGAAATGCGGTAACCTTGATTTTCTTTTTTGAAAAAACGGTTCAATCGTTCTGGGCTTATGTCAATAATATTATTTTCATTAAAATAACCCTTACGTGCTTTGTCGATAGCATCATTATCCAAATCTGTTGCAAACAATTGAAGTGTACACTTTTTATTGGGAAATAAGGATTCCATGACCTCTTGAAATGTAATTGCAAGCGAATAGGCTTCTTCGCCAGTTGAGCATCCAGCAACCCAAGCCCTCATCGTATATCCCTCTGGAAATTTTGAGATTAATTCGGGTAAAACAACTTCTCTTAGTTTGTCCCAAACTGCTGAATCCCTAAAAAATGTAGTAACTCCAATTAAAAGTTCTTTGAATAAAATTTCAATTTCATGAGGATTTTCCTGCAAGAATCGAAAATAATTTGAAATAGTATCAATCTGGTGAATGTTTTTTCTTCTTTCAATTCTTCTATAAAGTGTATTTTTTTTATACATTGAAAAATCATTTCCAGTCTGATTTCGCAACAACACAATTATTTTCTCTAGGTTATTGTTATTCTTTAGTTCTAATTTTTTTGTCTTTTGGTTTAATATAAAGTCAATTATTTTTTTTGGAAGTTCGGCAACGGGTGCAACAATATCAGGTTCTACCGATTCAATTGCTGCTTTTGGCATACTATTAAATTTTGCGTTTTTGGGATCTTGAATTGCAACTATACCATTATTTTCTTTAATTGTTTTTATTCCTATGCTGCCATCAGAACCCATTCCTGAAAGGATTACTCCTACACATTTTTCTTGATGATCGATGGCGAGCGAGCGAAGAAATAGGTCAATTGGCAATCGAATTCCTCTGGTGTTTATAGGGTCAAATAAAAATAAAGTATCATTTAGAACCGACATGTTTTTATTGGGAGGGATGACATATACATTATTCACTTTTATTCTTAAACCATCTGAAGCTAGATGAACCTTCATTTCTGTCGATTTTTGTAATAGCTCTGGAAGCAGTCCTGAGTGACTAGGTTCTTGATGTTGAATTATTACGAACGCCATTCCAGAAGTTGCAGGCATATTTTCAAAAAAGACTTCAAGAGCTTCTAAACCGCCCGCAGAGGAACCAATCCCAACGATTGTAAAACTCATTTCTTTTTTTACTTTTTTGTTATCTTCTGTATTTTTATTCATTTTTCAGCTTATGTTGGTGTCAAACCACTGCTAAATGGTTTGCAATAATCAAAAAATTGGTTTTAATAATTACAAAAATATTGAATTATGGTTTGATAAGATAATTTTTGGAGGTAGACACAACGAATTTAAGGAACTTTGTTTAAAGGACTATTATTTATTAGAATATTTATTTTTCAATTACCAACGAATTGGCATCAACCCCCAGATCTAATAAATAGCCTGCGATGCTTTTTACAAAATCGGTTGTGCCACAAATATAAAAATGTTGACTAAAATTAGAGATATTCTCAATTAAAAATTTTCTATCAATGCGACGCCCAACAAACCCAATAATATTTTCTCGAGTTATGATTTCAATAAAATCATCTTTAAGCATTTTTCTCAATTCTCGTTCTAAAATAATATCGGCTATCGTTTTGTTAGAATAAATTAAACGATTTCCTTCCAGTTGTTTTTTTTTATACAAATCCCTAAAGATGGAAATAAAAGGCGTAATTCCAGAACCAGCTGCAATAAAAACACCTGGACCTTTGTATTGTATTGCCCCAAAAACATCATGAATAATCAATTGAGCTCCCGCATTAATTCCGCCAAGCTGGTTAGTTACCCCGTGGTCTTTATATATTTTAATCATAAATTCTAGGTATTTTTCTTCCCTTAAACAAGTAAAAGAAAAGGGTCTGAGTTGATCTTCCCATCCGGGCAAATTTATGGATACTTCCGTAGCTTGTCCAGGAATAAAATCATATCCTTCTGGCTTTTCAACAATAAAGCACTTTACATCATGTGTAATGTAAAACGCCTGTAAAACAGTAACGACATACGAACTCATATTCATTTAGGTTTTAAATTAATATAATGGTAAGTACTAACGACTTGTTTATTGGTAAAAAAAGGGGAGAATAAATGTAGGTAAAAATAGTTCGACAACCAAATTATTT
>JBIHZQ010000060.1:0-12313 GCA_044231345.1 Flavobacterium sp. | reverse complement strand
TGGAAATTTATGGCATACATATAAAAACAAAAAAAGTAGTATAAATGGCTATTTAGAAGATTATTGCTTTGTTATTGAGGCTTTTATATCTTTGTATGAAGTGACATTAGATGAAAACTGGCTGCACCACGCCAAACAGTTAACCGATTATTGTTTGGATCATTTCTACGATACCAAAATAGGTTTTTTCCGTTTCACCTCGGATGACGACGTACCGTTAATTGCTACACATTTTGAAACGGAAGACAATGTAATTCCAGCTTCGAACTCGGTAATGGGAACCGTATTATTCCAACTTAGTTGTTACTTTAATAACCGTTATTATAGAAAAATAAGTGATCGGATGGTTCAACATATTATTCCACAAATTGACTATCCCTCAGCCTATTCGAATTGGCTAAATTTAACCATGAGTCAATCTAAACAAAACAAAGAATTGGGTATTTGTGGAAAAAATGTACTGGAAATAGTATCTAAAATAAATGCTAACTATCTTCCTAATTTAGTGCTGGCTGGGACTCAACATTCCTCTTCTCTCCCATTTTTAAAAGATCGATATAGAGAAGATAGTACCTTGTTTTATGTTTGCCAAAATCAGACTTGCGAATTGCCTCAGTCAAATTATGAGGAAGTTTTAAAGGTATTAGAATCGTGAGGTTTATGAAAATTAGTGCTTATTTAGGAGTTGCACTTTTAGGTGTAGTAATCAAAAAATCCTTCAGGTAATAAGGTTCAAAGTAGGCAACATCTTCAAAATCAGTGGCAATCCATTTTTGATAACTCAAAACACTCATCTGTTGTGCGGAAGGATGAACGATGTCTTCATGAAAAATAAAATTGGAGTGAGATAAAACTGATTTTATTTTTTCCAAACAATCTCCTACAAAATGAATAGTTTCTTGACTATTTTTAAAAGAATTTTCATCAATAATTTGCGCTTGTACTTCTCGGATTTTATTATTGTTACAATCAAAAACAGCACTGTATACTTCCATTCTTCGGGCATCAATTACTGGCACAATTATTCCTTCAGTTATTGTTAATTGCGAGGACAAAACTTCTAAGGTATCAATAGAAATCAGAGGAATATCAAGGGCAAAGCTCAATCCTTTTGCTGCGGAAACCCCAATACGCAATCCCGTATATGATCCAGGTCCTTGGCTTACCGCAATTGCCGATAAATCTTTAAAATTGAGTTGGCTTTCTTGCATGCATTCTTCAATAAAAACATGCAATCGCTCAGCGTGAGAATACCCTAATTCGGCAATTTCCCTATAAAAAATAGTTTTCCCTTCTTTTGCTAATGCAACAGAACAATTTTTTGTAGCAGTTTCTATGTTTAGGATGTAGGCCAACAATGAGTTTTTAACAAGTTATTTTATTTTCTTTTTTTCTTTATCTGTTTTTAAAGCAATTAAATCTCCAGAATTTAATTCTTTTGTGACAGTGGTGTAAGGTCCTGTAATAATTACATCTCCTTTTGCTAAACCAGAAATTACTTCAATATTGGTATCGTCTTGAATTCCGGTTTTAATTATTTTTATTTTGGCTTTATTGCCCACTTTAACAAACACACATTCGTATTTTTTATCACTTTTTACCACTGCCTTTTGATCATTTGTAGCACTTTCTTCTACCCCATATTTATTAGTAGCTGTAGTATCTGACTTAACTACAATTGAGCTAATTGGAACTCCCAAAACATTTTCTTTCCGAGTTGTAATGATATCAACTGTCGCAGTCATTCCTGGACGAAATGGCGAATAACTTTTTTCTTTTCCTTCTATTAAATCTAAGTACGATTCCTTTAATATTCTGATTTTTACCTTAAAATTTGTTACTTGATCAGCAGTCAATGCGGTACTTGCCGAATTGGAGATGCTGGTCACGATTCCTTTAAATTCTTTCTTTAAATAGGCATCAACCTCCACTTTAGCCGAATCGCCAACATTTATTTTAACAATATCATTTTCGTTAACGTCTACCTCGACTTCCATATTATTCAAATTGGCTACACGAAGAATTTCTGTCCCTGCCATTTGTTGTGTTCCTAAAACACGTTCTCCTAATTCAACATTTAACATCGAAATGGTTCCGTCTGCCGGAGCGTAAATCGTTGTTCTTCCTAAGTTGTCTTTTGCCTCATTTACGGTTGCAGATGCGCTTTGTACATTATAATAGGCAGATTCCTTTGCTGCTTTAGCTACTTCAAATGAAGCAACGGCTTTATCCCAATCAGATTTGGAGATTATTCCTTTTTCAAAAAGTGTTTTACTTCTTTCAAAATTTGATTTTGATTCTTTAAATGACGCGTCTGCTTGACTTAATCCTGCCTTGGTACCAGACAAATTTGACAGTGTTCTTTTGTATCCAGAAGTATATAAATCTGGGTTTATTTTTACCAATAAATCTCCTTTCTTTACAATTTGTCCTTCTTTGACAGGTAATGCCGTAATTTCACCTGAAACTTCTGATGATATTTTAACTTCAATTTCAGGCTGAATTTTACCAGTTGCCGAAACTGTTTCTACAATAGTAATTTCATTTACTGTGGCAATTTCTACTTCAGTCCCTTTCTTCTTATTCCCAATAACGCCAGTTTTTGATAATACTAATAATGTAATAACCAAAACCGCTACTGCACCTGATAAAATATAAATCGTTTTTTTTGACATGATTTTTAATTTTGTGTGATTGGAATTCCAAAATAGAATTCGATAATTTTTACTCTGAAAATATAATCGAATTTAGTTCGAATAACTTCCGATTGTGCACTAGAATATAACGTTTGTGATTGATTGAAATCAAACGCATTCATCATACCCACTGCATACCGTTCTTTAGCATAGATAAGCGCTTCTTGTCTTGCTTCTAGTGCAACAATAGCAGATTCATAGGTTTTTAATGCTCCTTTGGCATCGGTGAATGCAGTATAAATCGTTCGTTCTAGATCTAATTCTTGCTGGTTTTTTGCAATTTTAGAACGCTCCAAGGCTATTTTAGAATTCGCTACACCGTTGCGCACAGAAAACCCATTTAAGATAGGGATACTTAATTGTAGTCCAAACGAATGTCCTTTATTTTCATCAAACTGTTCAAAAACCGGAAGTGCTGGGGCTAAAATAGGAGTTGTTCCATTAAATCCTACCACTCTGTCTGAATATCCCGCTCGAGTACTAAAGCTATAAAATCCCTGAACACTCGGTTGATACGCGCCTTTTGCAATTTTTACATCCTTTTCAGCAATTTCAAGATTGGTTTTAGCAATTTTTAGTTCAACACGCTCCTCTTTGGCTTTAGCAAAAATCGCCTCTGGAGTTTGCAATAAAATTCCATTGTCTTTAGTTTCAAAAGCTGAATCTACCACATCAAATTCCTCAAAATTATCTAATTGTAATAATTGAGCTAAACTCAATCTGGACAATAGTAAAGCGTTTTCAGCAGTAGCAATGGCTTGATTGTTGGCAGCCACAGAAGCTTTAATGTCTAGTAAATCTCCTCTTGGTACCGCACCTGCATTGACTAATTCTTGTGATCGAAGTAATTGCTTTTCATTGTTAGCCAATTGTTCTTTTTGAACTTTTACGTTTTCTTTATTAAAAAGTATTTGTAAAAAAGCATTGGCCACATTTAGCGAAATATCATCTTTCATTTTAGACTGTTGATACTGCGCAGCTACAATAGTTAGATTGGCTCTGCGTAACCGATTTATATTTTGTAACCCATTGTAAATAGTTACTCCAGAGTTTAAACCCGCTGATGTAAATTGGGTAGTTTGGTTTTCCAAAAGTCCCGTTGTAATGTTTTGGTTTAAACCAATGTTCCAAGAATGAGAGGCATTGGCGTTGATGGACGGAAGGAAATTTCCAATGGCATCACTTTTTTGAATGACCGCGCTTTGAGCGTCTAACTCTGATTGTTTTATAGAAATGTTATTTTTGATGGCGTAATCTACACATTCGGCAAGGGTCCATTTTTTGGTTTGTGCTTGCAAATTAATACAAGAAAGCACTAGTAGGACAAGGCTAATAAAATATTTATTTTTCATATTTATTGGATGAAAGTGTAGCAGTTCTACTACACAAAATTACTATTTTTTTTGAAAATTTTCGTGAAATTAGTCTATTATTTTGATTCTTCCGTAACTAACCCTTGGTTCCAAACTTTAATTTTATCCTTAGATTGGATTCCGCTTTTTACCTCAACATAGATTCCATCACTCACTCCTAAAATTACATTTTTTCTAATAAATTTCTGGCTGCTTGTTTCAATCTCGACATACGGCTGCTGTGTTTTTTTGTCAAATTGAAGTAACGATTCTTTAATTGCAACAACTTGATTTGCTTTTTCCAAAATAATTGAGGCATTAGCGCTCAATCCTGCACGAATAAAAGTACCGTCTTTATTGGTCAACGCCGCTTTTATTTCAAATTGAATTGCTCCGTTTTCTGTTTTCCCTTTTGGAGCAATATATTCTAAAACGGCATCGAATTTTTTATTTTCGATGGCCCCAACTGTAATCTCAATTGGCAATTTTTCTTTTATTTTTCCTACTTCGGATTCATCAATTTTTCCGATGAATATCATTCTCCCCACATCAGCAACACTAGCAATTGTGGTTCCTTCATTAAAGTTGTTACTTTCAATCACTTGATTTCCGGCTTTTACTGGAACTTCTAAAACCATTCCGCTTACCGTAGAGCGAATTAAGGTATTGGCATAATTTCCTAATCCCTTAGTCGTTCCCGTCTTTACAATATCTAAGGTTTGTTTGGATGCAAAATAATTTTGTTTTGCTTGTTGGTATGCCAATTGTGCTGCTTCAAAATCATTGGCTGAAATCACTCCTTTATCAAATAATACTTGCTGTCTTTTAAATATTTTTTCCTGATTGTCTAATTCGTTTTTTGAAGACTGAACTTGATTTTGCGAAGTACTCAAATTAGACACATTCGCCACTACTCTAATTTTTGCAATTAAATCCCCCGCTTTGATGGTTTCTCCTGCTTTTATATAGACCTCTTCGATGATTCCAGAAACATTTGGTTTGATTAATACCTCCTCGTCAGGCACCATATTTCCAGTAGCTATCGTGTTTTTAATTATCGTTTTAACTTCCGTTTTATCGGTTTCAAAAACAACAGGAGATTCTTGATTTTTGGCATACAAATAATACAACGCTCCGAAAAAAACTAGTACTATTACAAGTAAAATGGTGATGGTTAATCCTTTTTTCATTTTTATTTATTTAATCAATTAGTCAAAATTATTTATTATTCTGTTCGTAATGCATCTACTGGTTTTACATTAATTGCGGTTTGTGCGGGAATCATTCCTGCTAATAGTCCCGAAACTATTAATATTAATAAGGCGGCAAAGACAACCGATAAATCAACACTCGGATTAGTAAACATGGAATCTTTTGTTGGGGCAGCATCTAAAACACTATTTACAATGGCTAGCACTCCAGTGGCTGTTGCTATCCCGAGCATTCCTGAAATAATCGTTAAAAAAATTGATTCCATTACTATTTGTGAACGAATCGCCGCTGGCGTCGCTCCTAATGCCCTCCTGATTCCTATTTCTTTGGTTCGTTCTTTTACTACGATAAGCATAATGTTCGAAATTCCAATAACCCCCGAAAGCAATACTAAGGTTCCTACAAAAAAGGCAATGAATGTTAGGATTGAAAATAATCCTTGAACTTTACTGAATTCCGCATATAAATCAAAATTGCCTATTGCCCTATCGTCTTCAGGGTGAATCGAATGTTGGGATTTGATGAACTTAAAAATCATCGGTTTGAGATCTGTTATTGAGGCATTGTCTTTTGCGGTAAGCGCCATCCAGCCCACAATATCTCCAAAATTGAATGATTGTTGAAATGTTGTAAAAGGCAGGAAAATGTTTTTTTGTGCCGATTCTGCATCTCCGTTATTTCTAGATTTAGATTCATAAACCCCAACCACCATAAAATTTACACCATTTACTTTAATGAATGTTCCAATTACTTCCTCTCCATTAGCATATAATTCTTGCGTCACTCCTTTTCCGATGACCGCAATTTTTCGCTTTTGTATTATATCTTGTTGATTGACAAAACGCCCTTTGATTATGTTCATTGACTCTTGTTTAATCAATTCAGGGTAGTCGCCATAAATGGTATAGGCGGCAGTTTTGGTTCCGCGAACTACATTATTTGAGCCTTCGTAACCTCCTAATTGATTTCTTGGGGAAACGTATAATAAGTCTGGGAATTTTTCTTTCAATGCTGCTACATCACTGTTTTTAAAATTAAACTCCCTTGTGGCAGGCAATCCTTTATAGGGTTTAGATGTAGTTTGTGTCCACATGAACATCGTATTAGTAGCGATGCCCGAAAATCCTTGTTTTACTCCGTTTTCCAATCCATTACTTGCTGCTAATAAAATCACCAAGATAAATATCCCCCAAAAAACACCAAAAGCAGTCAAAATTGTTCTGAATGTATTTGCCGTTAGGGCTTGAATTATTTCACTCCATCGATCTTTTTCAAACATATTATTCGTCTCTAAGTGCTACAATAGGTTTTATTTTTGCTGCTCGATAGGCCGGGAAAAACCCAGCTAAAGCCCCTGCCACAATTAGTAACACCAACGTTGTCAATGCAATACTAAAATCTACTTCGGGATTCAAAAAGTATTCACTGTTTACTTGAGGACCAACTAATTCCAATAACAACAAACTTGAAAGTAATCCAACAAATCCTGCGATAGTGGTAATAAAAATGGACTCATGTAAAATCATTCCAATAATAGAAATAGGTGAAGCTCCTAGTGCTTTTCGAATTCCAATTTCCTTAGTTCTTTCCTTGACAATAATGAGCATAATATTACTTACTCCAACAACACCCGCAATGATGGTGCAAATTCCGACCCACCAAAAGAACAATCGAATGTATAAATTTAGATCATAAAATTGCTTGGCACTTTCTACTGAATTATTAATGGCTATGGCGCTCTCATCGTTTGGATCAACAGAATTCTTGCTTCTTAATAATGTTCCTAACTCACTACTGAATTTTGTTGATTCTGCCAACGCTTCTTCATAGGTGGCTTTTTTCTTCAAGGTATAAAACAAATTGCTGATTTTATCCCCTGCGCCAAATACTTTTTGGGCTGTCGTGAGGGGCAAGTAAAGTCGGGTTTCTTCTCTTTCGCCTGCTGGGTCTGTATAAACTCCAATTACTTTAAAACTAATATTGTTTAATGCGACTGCTTCCCCAATTGGATTTTGGTCTTTAAACAAATCGAGTTTTATTTTTTGTCCAATAACCGCTACTTTTTCATTGGACACAAGGTCGTTTTGATTTATAAACCTCCCTTGAACGACCGTAGCGTTTTCAATAGCTTGATAATCTGGTGTCACCCCACGATATTGATAACTTCCTGTTTCTTTTTTATAAACTACCGTTCCGCTCCAATTGTTAAAGCTAGCGCTTCTTTTGTCTAATTGATTTTCAAATTTTTTTATTGAAATGTCATAATCACTATTTCTAAACTGAATCTCTCGTCCTGGATTTAATCCTTTGTATTCAATGGTGGTAACGCCAGACCAAAGTTCTATAATTCCATCGGCATCGCGTTCAAACTGTTTTTCAATTCCGTTTTGAAGTCCTTTTCCTACCCCTAATAAAATCACTAAGATAAAAATTCCAGACGCCACAGAAATTCCTGTAAGAAAAGTTCTTAGCTTATTTTTTGAAATTGCTTCAAAAATTTCTTGCCATCGTTCCATGTTAAACATACGCGGAAGCTCTTACTTGTTCTACTAATTTATCGTCAATGATTACGCCGTCTTTTAATACTACGTTTCGTTTACACATGGCGGCAATATCGGGTTCGTGAGTAACGATTAAGATGGTTTTTCCTTCGTCATTAATGGATTGTATTAACTCCATTACTTCATAAGAAGTTTTTGTGTCTAATGCTCCCGTAGGTTCATCGGCTAAAACAATTTTTGGGTTGGAAGCCAATGCTCGGGCAATGGCCACCCGTTGTTTTTGTCCTCCAGAGAGTTCGCTTGGTAAGTGATGGGAATGAGACAATAAACCAACTTTCTCTAGATAACTTTTGGCAATATCGTATCGTTCTGCTCTTTTTACTCCTTGATAATATAACGGCATGGCCACATTATCTAGTGCGCTTTTATAATTTATCAAGTTGAACGATTGAAAGACAAAACCAAGAAATTGGTTTCTGTATTTGGAAGCGACCGTTTCATTTAAGTTTTTTATAGCAACATTATCAAGAATGTAATGTCCAGAATCGGCTTCGTCTAAAATTCCTAAAATATTGAGTAGTGTGGATTTTCCGGAACCCGAAGACCCCATAATTGCCACTAATTCTCCTTCTTTAATATTGAAATTAATTCCTTTTAAAACATGTAACTCGGATTGACCCGTTTGATATGATTTGTGTAAGTCTTTAATTTCAATCATGGCTTCTATAATTTTTAGCAATAGTACACTTTTTGTAAAAGCAATACTGATAAGAAAATGTTAATACCCTTTATTTTTGTTTAAACGAATTAATAGCAAAAATGTTACTTCATCGGTTTGGATTTTTTGGCTTTTATGAAATAAATTATTTTAATTTTTATTGCCAATAATAACAGAACTATTGAATATTTTTTATACTTAAAAACTAGAAATTATTAAACCAAAGTTTGTTTATGCCAAAGATTGTAGTATTTTTCTCTTTTATTTAACAATTCTTGGTGGTTTCCCTCTTCTACGATAGTTCCATTTTCCATAACCAAAATTGAATCTGCGTTTGCGATTGTACTTAATCGATGTGCGATTACTATTATTGTTTTTCCTTGTAGTTTAAAATCATCAATAACATCTTTAACAATAATTTCTGAATTAGAATCTAATGAAGATGTTGCTTCATCCATTAACAAGACTTCTGGATTTTTGTATAATGCCCTTGCAATTGCAATTCGTTGTTTTTGACCACCCGAGAGCATCGCACCATTTTCACCGATTTGAGTTTCAAAACCATTCGGTAATTTTTCTACAAATTCCGTTATTCCTAACTGTTTTGACAATTCTAGAACTCTTTGAATATTTGGAAATATTTCTCCTAAAGCAATATTATCTATTATGTTTCCTGAAAACAAATTCAATTGTTGAGGAATTACCCCAATAGCATTCCTTAAACTTTGATAATGAATATATTGCAAGTCATATTCTCCAACATATATTTTGCCTTCTTTTATTGGATATAAATTTTGCAAAAGTGAAATTAGTGTTGTTTTTCCGCTTCCGCTTTCTCCTACTATTGCAGTTGTTTGATTTTTTTTGAATACAGCATTAAAATTTTTAAAAACCTCAATTCTGGAGCCATATCTAAATGAAACATTTTCAAATTTAATGTCTCCAATTAAATCTTTGTTTAATTCAACTTTATTTTCTGTTTCTTCTCTTTCTAAATCCATTATTTCAAATAATCTATCAGCGGCAATTAATGCATTTTGAGCTGTTTTATTCATTCCTATTAATGACGCTACTGGTGAGGTGAAATATCCAATTAAAGCATAAAACGAAAATAATTCACCAGGCGTAATTTCTCTATCAATAACATAACCTGAACCAATCCATAATAAAATAACAGTGAAAATAGATGCTAAAAACTGCGTTGAAGTTCCTGCGAAAATTCCGTTTAAACCAGACTTATATACTGAAAAAAGTAATTTCACAAATTTATTCTCTGTTTTAGTATTTGAAAATTCTTCTATTCCAAACTCCTTTACAGTTCTAATATGAGAAATGCTTTCTACTAATTGTGTTTGTAAATCGGCAGCATTTTCCATAATGTTTCGCTCTACTTTTTTATTAAATCTGTTAAGCAAGAAATAAATAAGTGCATAAAACGGAATGACTAATAAAATCACCAAAGCTAACTTCCAATAATAAGTAAACATTAGGGTAAATGAAAAAATAACAATAAAAATATTCACAATCATTTCTATGGCTACTTCATTTATAAAAGACCTAATTTTTACTGCATCACTAATGCGAGAAGTAATTTCGCCTATTTGCATAGTGTCAAAAAAACGTTGCGGCAAACGAAGTAAATGCTTGTAATATCCCAAAATTAATTTTGCATCAATTAATTGACCCGTTTTCATTACAAAAACACTTTTTTTAGAACCGATGTAGGCTTGTAAAAAAATAATTGCAATCATAGAAACGCTTAATAAATTAAGCAAATTTCTATTACCATCAACCAACACATAATCTGTTATTTTTTGAATATAAATTGACATTGCCAATCCTAAAACGGTAAATAAAATTGCTCCAAAGAGCGCTTGTATCAATATCGTTTTGTGAGGTTGAATCAATTGCCAAAATCTTTTTACTGGAGAAACCTTATCATTGTAAGTTCTAAAATCATCATTTTGTGCAAAAAGAATTAATACGCCAGTCCAAACTTTTTGAAATTCTTCATAAGTATAGGATTCCATTTTGCCAAGTGCAGGATCCATAACGCTTATTTTATCTTTTGTAACAGAATAAATTACTACATAATGGTGCAGTTGTTCCTTAACAACAATATGAGCCACAGCAGGAAGTGGAATTTTATCAATTGCATCCATGCCTCCCTTGACCCCTTTGGCAGTAAAACCCATTTTTTCAGACGCCTCAATCATCCCTAGAACATTAGTTCCTCTTTTATCGGTATTTGCAAATTGACGAATTCTGGCTATTGGAAGATTTACATTATAATGATTGCCGATTGATGCCAAACAAGCGGCACCACAATCTTTAATATCGTGTTGTTTTATTTTTATGGAAGCCATTTAATTCATTATTTGTTTAGGATTCAACCAATCATCCACTTTATCAAACAACAACTCATATAAACTTCGTTTTGCAATGGTATATCTTGTGGTTAAGGTCATTCCTTTTGAAACTAGTGTTCTGTATCCTGACTTTAATTGAATATTTTTAGAATTTAAACTACATCGTACTTTAAAATAAGCTTGGTTGTCTTGAATAGTTATATTCTTATCAATATCAATCACTTTTCCTTCTAGCAATCCCCATTGATTATAATTGAAAGCATCCATTTGAAATTTTACGTTTTGATGTTTTTTTATTAAACCAATGTCGTTTGAAGAAACGTTGTTTTCTACTATTAAATGATCTATGGGTGAAATGGTTGCAATAGGTTGCGATGCATTGATAAAAGAACCGATTTGCAAACCGTTAAAACTCTCAATCGTACCAGAAGTTGGGGCGATAATAAAATAGTTATTTTCTTCAACTTCAATTTTAGAAACTGTTCCGTTTAGGTTTTTAACACGTTCTTCTAAGTCTCTTTTTTGCGATTCCCATGTGGCTTTTTGTTGCTTTACAAAACTATTTAGAACCTGATTGGCAAAGCGGAGTTCGAATTGATGCTTTTCAAACTCCATTTTTGCAATAACACCTTTGTCAAAAAGGCTTTTGTTCCTATTGTAGTTAATTTGAGCTAAACTACCTTTGCTTTGTAGTTCTGCTTTATTTGATTGAAATTTGTAAAATTCTTCTCTTGCAGTTGTTGTTTTTAAGTTTGCCGTATTTCCTTTAAGGATGTTTGAAATATCGAGCAGGTATTCTGAAATGGTATTTGAAAGCGTGTCAGTGGTTTTTTTCTCGGTTTCTAGACCTTCTTTAGCGATTTTTAATAACGTATCACCCTTGGTAACTTGATTGTTGTTTTGTAAGTTTTTCCAAATAATTTTTCCGCTTACAATGCTTGTTAAAGGCACATTGTCGGTTTTACTTCGTATTATTCCTCGGCTTTGGCTACTAATATCTACTTTAATTATAGGCAATAATGCAAGAAAAAAAAACAAGGCAAGCAACACGACTAAATATATTGATATACTTTTAGTTTTGTTTTTGGCGTGAAGGTTCTCGAGGTTGTTGATTGGGTCAGAACTGAAGTTCATAGTAGATTTAGTATTTTTATCAAGAATACATATAGATTGGACAACGAGTGTATTAAAAAAACATAAAAGATAGCGGTAAAGTTGTTGGTTTTTTCTTTAAAATAGTAAAAACTACTGGCTAATAAAATACCTATAATTGTTCCAACAATAAAATAGTTTAAATTATATAAATGTATCAATCCAAAAGTTATAGATGATATTATTATTGCTGTTATTTTATTTTTTTTTCCATTGTAACTTATATAAACTTGATTTATTATTAAATATTGAAAAATTATTGTTTCAATTATTGGAGCAATAAAAACAACCATTATGAATTCGCTATTTATTG
>JBIHZQ010000160.1:0-3858 GCA_044231345.1 Flavobacterium sp. | reverse complement strand
GCTGTTCGGCACGCGCCGCGCCCTCCTACTCGACACCGGCACCGGTGCCGCCCCGCTGCGCCCGGTTATCGACGCCATCATGGCGCAACACGGCACCCCAGATCTGCCGCTCATCATCGCCCACAGCCACAGCCACGCCGATCACATCGGCGGCGATGCGGAACTCGGCGAGCGTCCGAACACACAAATCATCGGCCACACCCCGGCCGCCATCGCCACCGCCTTCGGCATCCGCCGCTGGCCGACCGGCGCGGGCCAGATCAATCTCGGCAACCGCCGCCTCACCATCCTCGCCACCCCGGGGCATTCGAAAACCGACATCATGGTCCATGATCCGCAAACCCGCCTGCTGCTCACCGGCGACACGCTCATGCCCGGCTTGCTCACGGTCCCGATTACCGAATTCGCAACCTGGCGCGCCAGCCTCACCCGCGCCGCAGCCTATGTCCGCCGGCACAAGGTCCGCGCCCTGCTCGGCGCCCACATCGGCCTGCGCCGCACCCCCGGCGAAGCCTATCCCCGCGACGCGCACCGCCACCCCGATGAACACGCGCTCGCGCTCAAACCCGCCAGCCTGTTCGAACTGCAAGCCGCCGCCAAAGCCATGACGGAGGAGCCGGTGCGCGAGACCCATGCGGATTTCATCATCGTGCCGACGTGGCCAGGATAGCGGATTGGCAGCGCCGAGAGATAGGGCCGCTTCCGACCCAGGACCCGCCATTCATCCAAAAACTGTCGGATTGGCAGCTTCACGCCTTCATGCCAGCCACACAACCTGCGTCCCACAACGGCAAAGCCTGGCTTTTCGGCCAGCAATCAAATTTGCTATTGCCTACTAAACAAGTAGGAATAGGCTTGCGCTCCTCGACAGGGAGTCAGCGCCATGCAGACAATGCCAACCAGCGGACCAACGGCATGGATCGACAGGCGTGCTCGATGGCTGGCTCTGTTGCTCGCGACCACGCCGGCCATGCCAGCCATAGCCGCCGAGCCCGCAAGCAATCAGGCCGCCGCCACCATTGCCGGCAACGAGGCCGAGATTCTGGTCACGGCGCGGCGGCGGGCGGAAAATGTCCAGGATGTGCCCATCGCGGTATCGGTCGTCGGCGGCGCCCAGCTCGAAGCTACGGGCTCGTTCAACATCAACCGCCTTGTCCAGTTGCAACCCTCGGTGCAGTTCGTCAGCTCCAACCCGCGCAATACGGCGATCAACATCCGCGGCCTCGGCGCGCCGTTCGGCCTGACCAATGACGGCATCGAGCAGGGCGTCGGCCTCTATATCGACCAGGTCTATTACGGTCGCATCGCCGCCTCGACACTCGATTTCGTCGATGTCGAGCAGGTCGAGATCCTGCGCGGGCCGCAGGGTACGCTTTATGGCAAGAACACCACCGCCGGCGCCGTCAACATCACCACCCGCAAGCCCAGCTTCGATTTCGAGGCCCGTGCCGAGCTGACCTATGGCAATCTCGACTTCATCCAGGCCAAGGCCGCCGTGTCGGGTCCGATTGTCCCCGGCAAGCTCGCGGCGCGGCTCAGCGCCTCGTTCACCGATCGCAAGGGCACGCTGTTCAACACCACGACCCAGCGCTTCAACAATGATATCGACAATTTCGGCCTGCGCGGCCAGTTGCTCTGGCAGGCAACTGACAACCTCGATCTGACCCTCTATGGCGACTACAACCGCCAGGACCCAGAAGGCTTCACGCAGAATTACGTCAAGGTCATCCCCACAGCACGCGCCGCCAACCGCCAGTTCGCCAACCTCGCCCGCCTGTCGAACTATGCCCCGCCGAGCACAAACCCGTTCGATCGGCTTGTCGACAGCGATTCGATCCTGGCCGCCAAAAACACCCATTACGGCGCGTCGCTGCTCGCCAACTGGGACATCGGCCCGGCCATCGTCACCTCGATCACCGCCTGGCGAAAATGGGACTGGCAGCCGAGCAACGACCGCGATTTCACCGGCTTGCCGATCACGCCCAAGGTCAACAACCCGTCGCAACAGCGTCAATGGAGCCAGGAACTCCGCCTCGCCTCGAACGGCCGCAACAGCATCGATTATGTCGTCGGCCTGTTCTACTTCAATCAGAAGATCAACACCCAGGGTGTGCAGGAACAGGGCGCTGCTGCCGGCCTCTGGCTTTTGGGGCCGACGGTCGATGCCGCCAACCCCGGCCTCATCAACGGCCTGCGATCGGACAATGGCATCCGCTACAAGAACGAAAGCGCGGCCCTCTACGGGAAGCTGACCTGGAACATCAGCGACCGGGTCAGCATCGCCCCGGGTATCCGCGTCAATTATGACCGGAAGGATGGCTCCTACATCGCCACCGTCACCGGCGGGCGCACGCCGGTCACCCCGGCGCAGCAGACGATCAAGAACGGCGTCCTCCAGAACCAGAACTACCAGGCCGAATTCAGCGACTGGAATTTCTCGGGCGACATCACCCTGTCATGGAAGGCCAGCGACGACCTACTCGCCTATGCGACCTTCGCGCGCTCGTTCAAATCGGGCGGCATCAACCTGTCGGGTCTCCCCACCCGCGCCGATGGCGTGACGCCAGCCACCGAACTCGCCAAAGTCGCGCCGGAAAAGGTCAACCATTACGAAATCGGTCTCAAGTCGCAGCTGCTCGAAGATACGGCGACGGTCAATTTCGCTGCCTGGCGCACCGATATCGAGGATTACCAGGCCACTGTCGTCAACGGCGCCATCGGCGTCGTCCGCGGCTATCTCGCCAATGTCCCCAGCGTCCGCAGCCAGGGCTTCGAGCTCGACCTTGCGCTGCGGCCGGTCCGCAACCTCAACGTCTATGCCAATTTCGCCTATACCGATGCCAAATATATCCGCTTCCCCGGTGCCCCGCCGCCGCCCGAATTGACCGGCGGCACGCTGCAATTCGTCGATGCCTCGGGCGGCCGCCTGCCGGGCGTCTCCAAATATGCCATCAGCTATGGCGGCGAATATCGCATCCCGACCACCGCCTTTGCCGGCGACGGGGAGTTTTATGTCGGCATCGATGGCAGCCTGCGCTCGGACTTCTCGTCGAACCCGACCCCGTCGACCGCGCTCAACGTCGAAGGTTATGTCCTCACCAACCTGCGCGCCGGCTATCGCACCGACCGCGGCTATGAAATCTTCGGTTGGGTGCGCAACGCCTTCGACACCGAATACTTCGATTTCCTCACCGCCGCCCCCGGCAGCACCGGCCTCATCGTCGGCCAACTTGGCGACCCGCGAACCTATGGGGTAACGGTCAAGGCGCGTTTCTGATCGTGTACGCCTGACAGACATCGCCTCGCAGCGCGCGTTGGGGCGGAATGGCCGAGCCTATTCTAACTGATGGCATATTGTTGCAGGCGCTACGCAGGACCAACGTCCATCGACGGTCTTGCAGGGGTCACATTTGCCTGCCTTTTTCGATTCTACAGGTCGCCACAGAAAGGCCTGTCCTACACGGCAGTTTTCTGCGAGCCTGCACCATGCTGTTGACGGCGTTCAGTCGCGCTTTGCGTTGGTTGGCAACCATTTGACGCAGGGAAACGGGAAATTTCAAAAACGCGTTCGGCGTGACTTTCGTGACTTTCTTAACGCGCTGCCATGCAAGCCACCCTGTCGCATTTCAGCATTGCCGCCGCCGCCGCGGAATGCTCAAAGGGCGGCATAATACCTGGAGAGTTGACCAATGCCCGAAGCCTATATCATCGATGCCGTCCGGACGCCGCGCGGCGTTGGCAAGCCGGGGAAGGGGGCGCTGTCGCATCTCCATCCGCAGCATCTCGCCGCCACCGTGCTCAAGGCACTCAAGGACCGCAACAACCTCGATACCGCCACGGTTGACGACATCATCTGGT
>JBIHZQ010000059.1:0-12526 GCA_044231345.1 Flavobacterium sp. | reverse complement strand
GGGATTATATGTAGTTATTGGGATTTTAGTTATTTCTAACACAAAAAAAGAATTGAAAGGAATATTAAGTTTTAAAGAAGCATTTACAACTTATTTAATCTCAGCGATAATTGGGATATATATTTCTGTTATTTTTAACATCATACTTTTCAATTTCTTTGATCCTACATTAAAAGAAAGTTTAAAAGAATTAACCATAAAAGCATCGGTTGAAATGTTGGAAAAATTTAACTCGCCAACATCTGTCATTAATGAAACGATAAAAAAATTAGAAGAAACAGAACAATTTTCAACACTAGAATTACTTAAAGGATCCATTTTTAGTATTATTTTTAGTAGTCTTTTGGGACTTATCCTGGCTGCTTTCTTTAAAAGTAAACCTTTGAATCAAGAATAAATTAAATGAACTTATCCATCATCATACCGCTTCTCAACGAAGAAGAATCATTACAGGAACTCTACAATTGGATTGTCTCTGTAATGAATTCAAATACCTATTCTTATGAAGTTATTTTCATTGATGATGGAAGCACAGATAACTCATGGAAGATTATCGAACGATTATCAACTGAAAATCCTAATATTAAAGGCATACATTTTTTGAAGAATTTTGGTAAATCACAAGCATTACATGCGGGATTTGCCAAAGCCCAAGGCGAGGTAATTATCACAATGGATGCTGATTTGCAAGATAGTCCTGATGAAATACCTGGATTGTATCAATTGATAAAGAATGAAGGTTTTGACTTGGTATCGGGTTGGAAAAAGAAACGATATGATGCGGTATTTGCTAAAAATATTCCGTCGAAATTATTCAACTGGGCAGCGAGAAAAACATCTGGGGTTCAGTTGAATGATTTTAACTGCGGACTAAAAGCATATAAAAATGTGGTGATTAAAAACATCGAAGTTTCAGGAGAAATGCACCGATACATTCCAGTTTTAGCAAAAAATGCTGGATTTACAAAAATTGGCGAAAAAGTTGTGATTCATCAAGCCCGAAAATATGGAGAAACAAAATTTGGTATGGATCGCTTTATCAATGGTTTTTTAGACTTAATCACGATTTGGTTTTTGTCTCGATTTGGAAAAAGACCGATGCACTTGTTTGGCGCATTAGGCTCGATGATGTTCAGCATTGGGTTTATTGCTGCTGGATTCATAGGTTTTAAAAAAATGTACAATTTGTACAACGAATTACCCTACGATTTGGTGACCAATAATCCTTGGTTTTATATTTCATTAACCACAATGATTATTGGTACCCAATTATTTTTGGCTGGTTTTTTAGGGGAAATCATTTTACGAACAAAAAATAACGAAGAACGATATAGAATTTCGAATACACTTAATTTGTAATCAATAGAAATTTAATTAATAGCACTGAAATAGCCCTGATAGTAGCGGCATCCCACAAATTGCAAGTCGCTTAGACGTCGCAATAGTGGATATAGCGAATAGCGGGAATAGCTTCAAAAAAACAATTATGGACCTACCAAGTAATATTTTAAACGCCGTAAACGAATGGCTTTCACCAACTTTTGACAAAACAACACGTCAAAAAATAAAAGAGCTATTAACAAAATCTCCTAAAGAATTGGAAGATTGTTTTTATAAAAATTTAGAATTTGGAACAGGTGGAATGCGAGGAATTATGGGTGTTGGAACCAATCGGATTAACCAATATACGCTTGGAAAAAATACGCAAGGGCTTTCCAACTATATGCATACTGTTTTTCCAGGAAAGGAATTAAAAGTTGTCATTGCGTTTGACTGCCGGCACAATAGTAAATCACTGGCGAAAGTAGTAGCCGATGTTTTTTCTGCAAATGGAATAAAAGTATATTTATTTTCAGATTTACGTCCCACGCCAGAATTGAGTTTTGCCTTAAAATATTTAGGTTGTCAAGCAGGAATCGTACTTACCGCCTCTCACAATCCGCCTGAATATAATGGTTATAAAGTATATTGGGAAGATGGTGGGCAACTGGTTCCACCTCAAGACAATGAAATTATTCAGGTGATAGAAAACTTGAAATATGAAGAGATAAAATTTGTAGCAAACGAGCAATTAATTGAATATATAGGAGAATCGGTTGACAATGCCTTCATAGAATCGACTATTGAAAATGCTAGTTTTGATATTGACACGAAAGCAAAAGATAATTTAACTATTGTTTTTACTTCATTACACGGAACCTCGATTACTATTGTTCCTGAAACTTTATCAAAAGCTGGCTATAAAAATGTACATTTGGTTAAAGAACAATCGGAACCAGATGGTGATTTTCCTACTGTAAAATCACCAAACCCAGAAGAACCAGAAGCATTAACTCTGGCATTAGTGCTAGCTGAAAAAGTAAATGCAGATATTGTCGTTGGTACAGACCCAGATTGTGATCGATTGGGAGTTGCGGTTCGAAATAATGAGGGAAAAATGGTGTTGTTGAATGGTAATCAGTCCATGATTTTGATGACCGCCTTTTTATTAGAACAATGGAAGAAAGCGGGGAAAATAAATGGTAAACAATTTGTAGGTTCCACTATAGTTTCGACTCCAATGATGATGGAATTGGCCACAAATTATGGAGTAGAATGTAAAGTAGGCCTTACCGGTTTCAAATGGATAGCCAAAATGATTAAGGATTTTCCTGAATTAGATTTCATTGGCGGAGGCGAGGAAAGTTTTGGATATATGGTAGGCGATGCGGTTCGCGATAAAGATGCAGTTGCGGCCACTTTATTGATTTGCGAAATTGCTGCACAAGCTAAAGCGAAAGGAACTTCTGTATATCAATCGCTGTTAGAATTATATGTAGCGCATGGGTTTTACAAGGAACATCTTATCTCACTAACAAAAAAAGGCATTGATGGATTAGCAGAAATTAATCAAATGATGGTGAATTTAAGAGAAAATCCATCGAAAGAAATTAATGGTGAACGTGTAATAATGGTAGAAGATTATAAAACCTCGGTGGCAACTAATTTATTGACTGGAGAAAAGGAAAACATGGCAATTCCGAAATCAGATGTGTTAATTTATTACACTACTGACGGTTCAAAAATTGCGGCACGACCAAGTGGCACTGAGCCTAAAATAAAATTTTACATTAGCGTGATGACCGAATTAGATTCGGTAGAAGATTTTAAAATAACTGAAAGCTATTTAGACGAAAAAATAAAAAATATTGTAATTAGTATGAATATTAATTAATGGATAAAAACTTAACCAAACTTATTCCTTATACGAAACCGTATAAATCTCACATTATTTGGAATGTGGTTTTTAATATTTTATACGCATTATTTAGCACCCTAGCGATGGTTACAATGTTTCCCTTGTTAGAAGTGCTTTTTAAAAATAAAACTACACTTGTAAAAGCGCCGATATATAGCGGAATTGAAAATATTGGAAGTTATGGTAAAGACTTGTTATTCTACACTATTTCTGATTTGAACCGACAACACGGACCACAATATGCGCTTTTACTGACTGTTACTTTAGTCATTACTACTTTTTTGTTTAAAAACTTATTCAATTATTTAGCGTCCTACCATATTATGCATTTAAAAAATGGTGTTTTACGCGATTTAAGAAAGAAGCTTTATGACCGAATTATTGATCTCCCTATTTCTTATTATTCTGAGAAAAGAAAAGGTGATGTCATGGCTAGAATATTAGGGGATGTAAACGAAGTTCAAAGTTCCTTTTTTTCGATATTAGAACTTATTGTGAAAGAACCTTTAACCATCCTTTTTGCAATAATTGCCATGCTAAATATTAGTGTAAAGTTGACCTTATTTGTATTTATTTTTATACCCATTTCTGGTTTTGTAATCTCCCGAATTGGAAAAAGTTTAAAATCAAAATCAACAAGAGCCCAGCAGGAAAGTGGTTATTTTATTTCTATTGTGGAAGAAAGTCTAGGAGGTTTAAAAGTAGTTAAAAGTTACAATGCTGAAAACCAATTTAAAACGTTATTCAATGATTCTGTTAATCGGTTATTAAAATTAACCAATAGTATTGGGAATAAAAACAATCTGGCCTCTCCGATGAGTGAGTTTATGGGGATTGTGACTATTGCCATTTTGTTATGGTATGGCGGAAATCTCGTTTTAGTGGATAAAACCTTAGAAGGATCCTTATTTTTAGTGTACATGTTACTGGCCTACAATATATTAACTCCAGCAAAATCAATTTCAAAAGCCTCTTATGCTGTAAAAAATGGACTTGCTGCAGCCGAACGTGTTTTTGAAGTATTGGAACAAGAAAACACGATTACTAGTAAGCAAAATGCTATAAAAAAAGAAACGTTTGATACCGAAATAGCATTAAACAATATTGATTTCAAATACGAAAGTGAAAAGGTATTAAAAAACTTTTCAATAAAAATTAAGAAAGGAAGCACAGTTGCACTTGTGGGACAATCTGGAAGTGGAAAAAGTACCATTGCGAATTTATTAACTCGTTTTTATGATGTCAATGAAGGAACCATTATGATTGATTCCGTGAACATTAAAGACATTGATTTACAGTCTCTTCGAGGGTTAATGGGATTGGTAACCCAAGATAGTATTTTGTTTAATACTACGATTAAAGCAAATGTATTGTTAGGTAAACCAGATGCTACTGAAGATGAAATTATCGAAGCATTAAAAATTGCAAATGCATATGAATTTGTCCATAGTTTACCAGAAGGAATACATACGAATATTGGAGATAGTGGAAATAAACTTTCGGGAGGACAAAAACAACGGCTATCAATTGCAAGGGCTGTTTTAAAAAATCCGCCAATAATGATTTTAGACGAAGCTACTTCAGCCTTGGATACAGAAAGTGAAAAATTAGTTCAAGTAGCGTTAGAAAACATGATGCAAAACAGAACCTCTATTGTAATTGCACATCGACTATCTACCATTCAAAAAGCAGATACTATCATTGTAATGCATAAAGGTGAAATTGTAGAACAAGGAAGTCATGAAGAACTCATTGCACTGAATGGAATCTATACAAAACTAGTTACAATGCAGAGTTTAGAGTAGTAATATATATAAAACATGTTTGTAGACGACAAAAATATTAAACTTTCAGAAGACCCAAACACAATCGTTTGGAAGTACTTGGATTTGTCAAAATTTGTTGATTTATTGTTATATAAAAAGTTGTTCATGTCACGATCTGACAAATTTGAGGACCAGTATGAAGGTACCTTTAGCGAGCCAACATTTGAAGAAATTAGAAAATTATCAGAGAACAATCCTGACTTTTTAGATTACTACAAAACACATCGAAAAAATGTGGTAATTAGTAGTTGGCACAGTAATGAATATGAATCTTTTGCGATGTGGCAGATTTTTACACAAAAAAGTGAGGGATTAGCCATTCAATCTACAATTGGCGGTTTACAAAAAGCATTGGCACTTGAAAAAAATTACGAACAATTTATAGGCGAAGTGAATTATATCGACTATAAAAAAGAATACATCCCTTTTGACAACACTTTTTTTCCTTTTTTATTCAAGCGAAAAAGTTTTCAATATGAACGAGAAATTCGGATTATTTCTGATTTAACTTCGTATGAACTAATGATTGACAATGGAGTGAAAATTGATGTTGACATTAACCAATTAATTGAAAAAATTTATATTCATCCTAAATCGGAAAACTGGTACAAGAATTTGGTTATTGAATTAGTACATCGACTTGGCTTTGATTTTACCATTGAAAAATCAGACTTAGAGAGTGAAATACTTATTTAACACTAAATAGGTTTATAATTAGTAACCTTCCATTCATTAGTAGTCAAATCAATAAAGCTGTAATGGATGCTGTCCTTTTGATCAAACGCTCCGTTTTTATTGGTGTCTTCTATACTTCTAAAGTACAATCTATTGTTTGATTCTACAAAATTCCAATCTATTAATTCGTCTAAATTTGGTGTAAATTTAGTAAATCGTTTCCCATCACTTTCACTTAAATAAAGAGTTTTGATGTCGTTTGTATCAATTTTATTATCGTGATTTGTATCGCTATCAGCAAGAGTATAGACAATTACCTGCTGTTTTGTTTTATTTGCAACCGACATTAAAAAAGTAGCCGTTTGAATCAAGACTGTTCGATTGGTAAGTAAAACCAGGGAGTCAGAACCAACTTCCTGAAATTTAAGGTTTCTCAAAAATCCAGTAATTTCATAGTCGCTAAAATTAGAAATTGTAAAGCTAATTGATCCCCTATTAGAAGCACCATAAGTCGATTTCAATCCTCTATTGTGAATACTTAAATCACCTATTGGATGAATTAAAAATCTAGACCCCTTGAATTGAATTGGTAAATCAGCTACTTGAATTTGAGTGGTATCGGACTTAGGAATTGATGTTACTTTTGAATCATCGTAAATAACTTTTGGAGTTTCCACTTCCTGCTTACAACTGAGTAGAAGAAGTGCATAAAAAACGGTAAAAAACAGTAGCTCTTTTTTCATTATCTTCAAAATAAACTGATTGAAATAGTACATCAAATATACATAAATAATCCAATCGAATTGTTCAAATTATAAACTGGCTGAAATTTTTAAATTAAAAACTCGAGTAGTCATATAGTTAGGAATTCCGTATTGATTTTTTGAATATACATCGCGCACCCATGTATTGGTGATTGAATTTTGATTATTAAATAAATTAAATATTTCTAGACCTACTGATAAATCTTTGAAATTTTTTAACCAATGCCCTTCACTTCTATCTTTATTTCCATCAGTTAGAACTTTTGAAAAACCCACATCCGCCCTGCGATAATCTCTTAGTCGACTTTGATAAATATAGGGGTCTGCATACGATGGAGAGCCTCCTGGGAGTCCTGTGTTATAAACTAAATTCAAATATAATTTTACACTAGGGAGGTTAGGCATGTAATCTTGGAATAAAATTCCGAATTTCAATCGTTGATCGGTTGGCCTTGAAATGTAGCCTTTATTTTCAATATTTTCTTCAGTTTTCAAATACCCAAAACTAAACCATGATTCTGTACCCGAGACAAATTCTCCATTTAACCTAAAATCCAACCCTTGTGCAAAAGCTTTGGCATTATTTTGAGCTTCATAACGTATTCTAACATTATCCAATGTATACGGATTTACATCAAATAATGATTTATAGTAAGCTTCTGAGACCAATTTAAATGGACGATTCCACATCTTAAAACTATAATCGTTACTGATCACAAAATGAACTGATTTTTGTGCTTTTACATTGGGAACCACCACACCAATCGAATCCCTCAATTCACGGTAGGAAGGAGGCTGAACATATAACCCTGTTGAAAATCGGAAAACCATATCCTTTTCCCAATCGGGCTTAATCGCAAATTGAGCTCTTGGACTGAACTCTGTTTGACCTTTGCCTATTATTTTAGCACCTGAAACTTTCCAATGATGCATTCGAACTCCAGCATTAAGCCAAATATCATGAGCTCCAAATTTGGTTTTCTTGTTCCATTGTGCATATCCTGAAATTCGATCAATCGCATTATAATTTAATGCACGTACATTTTGGTAGGGAACTAAAGGTCCGATATAGGGAGAATAAGGTTGATTATTACCGATTGAAACAACAGGAGGGTTAATTGAAAAACCTGCAGAATCTATGACTTCCCATTCCACAACACGGTCTCTAATATCTTCTCTAGAATATTTAAATCCCCATTCCATTTGATTGTTATTTTTTAACTCATGAAACCCTTTCACTTCAGCATTTACAATCAGGGCATCGAGATTGTTTCTTGCGTGATTAAGTTGGGTTCCAATTGCCTTATTAAAAGTAACATCTCCAAAAGTTTCCGATCCTAAAGAAGCATCCACTTCGCCTAAAAAATATCCTGCATAAATATCAAAATATTCTTGCTCAATGGTATGATAAGCCGATGCAATAAATTTCAAAGTATTTGAATCATTTATTTTAAACGTTGATTTGAGTGCTCCAAAATAGGTCTCATATTTATCTTTTTCTTGCCCATCGTAATATACTTGCAGTGCGATTGGCTCATCGATTGTTCCAAAATTAGTTTGACGCGATTGGGGACTATAATTGTATCTGTTTTGAGAAATGGTTCCCAAAAAACTCCATTGCCATTTGGTTGAAGGGGTATAAGTAATATTCGTTTGAACGTCTGCAAAAGTTGGATTGTAATTAGTTATTGTTTCCTGACTGTTAACTAAAAGTGCATTATTTCTATATCGAATACCCGTTATTGCAGTCCATTTTTGATTTTTTGAAACGGCATCAACGGCTAGACTTCCCCCTATTAAACTTGCTTCCGCACTGGCGCCAAATTTGATGGGTCTGCGGTATGTAATGTCTAAAACAGAAGCTAATTTATCTCCGTATTTAGCTTGAAATCCACCTGCAGAAAAATCGACATTTTGAACCAAATCAGTATTTGTAAAGCTTAAACCTTCTTGTTGTCCTGAACGAACTAAAAAAGGACGATAGACTTCAATTTCGTTTACATAAACTAGATTTTCGTCATAATTCCCTCCACGAACAGCATATTGTGTACTCAATTCGTTATTTGAATAGACCCCTGGAAGGGTTTTCAAAATATTTTCAACACCTGCATTTGCTCCTGGAATCCTTCTAATTACTTCGGGTTCGATACTCGTTATTCCCTGAACACGTTTCCGATTATTAGTAGTGATTATGACTTCACCCATTTGTTCGGCTTTTAAGTTCATCACCACATTAAATTCAAAATCTTCATTGGCTTTTAATTCGACAGTAGCCGTAGTTTTTTTAAGAGAGATGTGCGAAAAAACAAGTGTAACCTTTTGATTGGCAAGAACATTGATTGAATAAAATCCATTTTGATTGGTAACTGTTGATTTGTTTTGATAGGAAACATTTACATTTTCTACAGGAAAATTATTTTCATCAAGTACAATTCCTTTTACCCTTGCATTCTGAGAAAATGACACCGAAGTAGTGCATACAAAAAATAAAATAAGTAGAGGAGTTAATCGTTTCAAATGTTCCAAATTTAGGGTTTAATACTTCTAAAAAAATGAGTTTCAAAGATAGCGGAATTTCCAACATTATCAGTTATAATTAGTTTTAATTCATTCTTCCCATCGATTGCTATTCCGTCATCTAAATCATGAATTAAACTATTTGATTTGTAATCGTATTCAAATAACATCCATTTATTATTGAGATAACCTTCGTATTTTTGAATTCCAGATTCGGTATCTTTTATACTAAATGTGATGTGTTTTTTACCAGTTAGCCATTTTCCTTCGATGACTTTTAAAATGGATATTTTGGGAGCAATAGTGTCTTTCAAAAGTTTAAATTGCCCCCAATTTTTAGTATAAGTAGAAAATGTATTTTTGTATAACTTAGTGAAATTATACAACCATTTTTTATCATCAAAAGTGGCAATATACATTTTTTGTTTTTCTTCATCAGTAGCAATTGAATCGACAACAGAAACCTTAAAATTTGTGTGCACTGGAATCAATTTATTAGGAAGATGTAAAAGAGAATTTTGAACATCAAATTTCAAATAAAAGTCATCATAAAAAGTGTTGGGCGGAAAATAAACAGACCAATTTTCTTTTTCAAAATTATATTCTTTAAACGTTTTAATTAGGTAAGGCGTTTTAATGCTTTTCAAAGAATCCAAGGCGGGCAAATTTGACATTTCAATTGGAATCGTAATTTGTGTTTTATTTTGATAGTAGTCCGACACTTCTATTCTACCTATTTGGTTTACATTTGAAGTCACATTCACCGCACCATTTTCTTGAGTTGATTTGATTAAACTAAGATTATATGGAGTTTTCATAAACAACTTTTGAACTCGTTGACCCATGCTTTTGTATCTAGGATAGTCAATTAATGCATTAATGTATCTTGATTCCTCGAAAGAAAAAGTATCAAATTCATATCCAAATTGGGCTACCCCATTAAGAAATAATGCTGCTTTATAAATACCATTTTTATCCCAAGAAAAATCAGAACCATCATAAACATTAATTCCGAATCCAATTTTACCATTAGCAAGCAGGGGGTCGGCGAGATAATTCCCGTCTTTTTGAAGCGTAAGATTAACAATTACAGGATTTCTTGATTGATTTATTGTAGTATTTTCGTTCAAAGGATAAGCAAATAAAGTCGTTAACGTGGGTTTTTTAGAATCTTTAATTAAATTATCAAAACCAAAAAAAATAGGGTTAATTATTTTTTCCGTAGAAGAATCTCGAATTTCAAAATGAAGGTGTGGGCCATCAGAACCGCCAGTATTACCAGAGAATGCAATAAGATCGCTTTTTTTAACCAATAAATCATCTGGTTTAAGGTAAATATCCATTTCAAAAGAACGTAATTTATACTGTTCCTTCTTGCAAAAATTTTCTATGGAAGGTGCCATAATCTTTAAATGGCCATAAACGGAAGTATATCCATTTGGATGAGTAATGTAAATGGCTTTTCCATAACCAAAAGTTGAGATTTTAATCCTAGAAACATAACCATCTGCAACCGCAAAAACAGATAATCCCTCTTTTTTTTGTGTCTTAAAATCAAAACCCGCATGAAAATGATTCGGTCTTAATTCACCAAAATTTCCAGACAATTGCATCGGAATATCCAAAGGAGACCTAAAATAGTCTTTAGGATACTCTTTTTGAGAAAAAACAACACTTGAAAAAAATAGTAGAAGGCAAATAAATTTCATGTAAAAACATTTTTGCTAAGATAAAAATTAATCAATAATAAAAATAAAATTCTAAATTATATAACTCACTAAAAAACAAAATATTATGAATAAAAATAATTAAATTAATAAAAAAACAAAAAAAATTTTGCTATAATTCATTTGGAATAGTAACTTTGTAAGATTATGTAATGAATAAAGAAATTTATGAGTGAAATTGCAGAAATAATTGATACTCTTGAGACTAGGATTGATAAACTATTCAATAAAATTGATGGTTTAGAACAACAAAACTCTTTAGTTAGAAAAGAATTATTAGAAGCTGCAGGAATTGTACAAAAACAATCTGAAGAAATTGATTGGTTAAAAAAACAGTATGATACCCTCAAAATTGCTAATTCATTACTTGGCAGTGAAGAAAATAAAAGAGATACCAAGCTAAAAATAAATTCATTAATTCGAGAGATTGATTACTGTATCGCGCAGTTAGCTGATTAGAACCTATGAATGAAAAGCTTAAAATAAAATTATCAATTGCAGACCGGGTCTATCCACTTACGGTTGAACCATCTCAGGAAGAGGGTTTACGGAGTGCTTCGAAAAAAATTGATACGATGATTAAGCAATTTGAAGAAAATTATGCTGTTCGTGATAAGCAAGATGTGTTGGCTATGTGCGCACTACAATTTGCTTCTCAATTGGAACAGAAAAAAATTGATAGCTCAGTCGACAACTTAGAAACAAACGAGCGATTGAATAAAATTAATGATTTATTGGTAAAATATCTCGACAAATAACACGTTCTTTACATTAACTAAGATACTGCCTACATTAGTTCACATTTGGTAAACTCAACACTAACAAATTAGAATGAGCAAATCATCACTACTAAAGCATGCTACGAATTTCGTAGAAACTTGAACAGTGAGTTAGCTCAAAACTTGTAAATTCGAGTTTATTCAATACATCTAATGTAGGCTTTTTTTATATAATAAATTTAAACAAATATGGACAGTACATTACTACTAATTATTTCAGGAATTGTAGGCGTAGCGGGAGGTTTTGCATTAGCAAAATTTATGGAAAAAAGCAATGTTTCTAACTTAATAAAGAATGCAAAAAAAGAAGCCTCTTCGATTTTAAGAGACGCTAATCTAGAAGCAGAAAACATTAAGAAAGATAAAATTCTACAAGCAAAAGAGAAATTCATTGAATTAAAATCAGAACACGAGCAAGTGATTTTATCGAGAGACCGAAAAGTTGCTGAAGTTGAAAAAAGAGTTCGAGATAAGGAATCACAGATTTCAAATGAATTGGCAAAAGCAAAAAAAATCAACGACGATTTTGAGGCTAAAACAATAGAATACACTAGTAAAATTGAAGTTTTAGATCGGAAACAACAAGAAGTTGATAAAATGCACAAAAGCCAATTAAATCAACTAGAAGTAATCTCTGGTTTATCTGCTGAAGATGCAAAAGAACAACTTATTGAAGGACTAAAAGCAGAGGCTAAAACAAAAGCAATGTCACATATTCAAGATACCATTGAAGAGGCAAAAATGACAGCGCAGCAAGAAGCTAAAAAGATTATCATCAATACCATTCAACGAGTGGGTACTGAAGAGGCTGTTGAAAATTGTGTTTCTGTATTTAATATCGAATCCGATGATGTTAAAGGTAGAATCATTGGTAGAGAAGGAAGAAACATTAGAGCAATTGAGGCAGCTACAGGGGTTGAGATTATTGTTGATGATACTCCAGAAGCAATCATACTTTCTTGTTTTGACCCAGTTAGAAGAGAAATTGCTAGATTAGCGT
>JBIHZQ010000058.1:0-12537 GCA_044231345.1 Flavobacterium sp. | reverse complement strand
ATGTAATTTTTTATTCTATAATTATTATAGTTTCTGCTGTAATATTAATTGGCTAACACGATTTGAAAATGAAATTGAGAATTGAATTCGAAACGTTTTTAGCCCCGATAGCAATGGAAATCCTTTTCTTTTTTTCTTTAAAAAAGAAAAGATTGCAATGTAGAGCGGGAAATAGCTCCTAAAAAAACAGCTATTATTTCTTTAGACTTTCGGAAGATTTATATACGGATTCTTTCAAACCTTCTTTGTAAAAAACGATTTTATCCAAAACACATTTGTCTTGCGTTCCGATGATTTGGGCGGCAAGGATTCCAGCATTTTTAGCTCCGTTTAAAGCAACGGTTGCAACGGGAACGCCACCTGGCATTTGCAAAATGGACAAAACGGAATCCCAACCATCGATAGAATTACTTGATTTTATTGGCACTCCGATTACGGGAAGTGGCGAAATGGACGCGACCATTCCAGGCAAATGAGCAGCCCCACCAGCTCCGGCGATGATTACTGATATTCCTCTAAAATGAGCATTTTTACTGAAATCGAACAGTTTTTCGGGAGTTCGGTGTGCCGAAACAATATCGACTTCGATTTCGATGTCAAAACCATTTAGAATGTCAATTGCTTCCTGCATTATTGGCATGTCGGAAATGCTTCCCATTATTACGGCTACTTTCATTATATTTTATTTAAAGATTTAAAGATTTAAAATTCAAAGATTTAGTTTGAAATTATATTTTAATCAGAAACCAATTTTTTAATCTTTTAATTTATCAATTTTATAATTTATGAAATCACTCTAATTGTATTCTTAACGTCTTCGGCAATTTTTCGGGCTATTTTAATGTCTGAATTTACGATAGTTACGTGTCCCATTTTTCGGAAAGGACGCGTTTGTTTTTTACCGTAAATATGCGGTGTAACGCCGTTCCAACCCAAGATTGTTTCTATATTTTCATAAATTGCATCGCCTGAAAAACCTACTTCGCCAACCAAATTTACCATAATTCCAGCAACTTTACTATCCGTATTTCCCAAAGGTAAGTTAAGAATGGCGCGTAAATGGTTTTCAAATTGGGATGTGTAACTCGCTTCGATGGTGTGATGTCCCGAATTGTGCGGGCGCGGAGCCACTTCGTTTACAATGATTTCGTCGTTAACAGTTTGAAACATTTCGACTGCTAAAAGTCCAACGTGATTGAATTTTTCAGAAACATTTAATGCGATTTCTCTTGCTTTATCGGCTACTTTATCCTCAATTCGCGCAGGGCAAATTACATATTCCACTTGGTTTGCTTCTGGATGAAATTCCATTTCCACAACGGGATAGGTTTTGATTTCGCCTGAAGGGTTGCGACAAACAATTACCGACAATTCATTTTTGAACGGAATCATTTCTTCTAAAATGCATTCGACATTGGGCAAATTATCTAAATCTGAAAGGGTTCTGATGATTTTTACACCGGTTCCGTCATAGCCAAATTCAGTACATTTCCACACAAAAGGTAATTCTAGATTTTGAATCTCCAATTTTAAAGCATCTAAATTTTCAAATCTTTGATACGCTGCCGTTGGAATATTATTTTGAGAATAAAAATCTTTCTGAATGCCTTTATTCTGAATCAGTCTCAAGGTTTTTGGAGATGGAAAAACGTAGATTCCTTCGCTTTCTAATTTTTCTAAAGCTTTCAAATTTACCAATTCGATTTCGAAAGTTACAACATCAACTTGTTTCCCAAAATTATAAACGGTTTCAAAATCCATCAAATCCCCTTGAAAAAATTTATTGCAGGCAATTTTGCAAGGTGCTTCGTTGCTTGGATCGAGAACGTAGGTTTGAATGTCGAATTTTCGAGTGTCAAACAACATCATTTTACCGAGTTGTCCGCCACCGAGGATTCCTAATTTAAAATTGGAAGAAAAATAATTCATTTAAAATAAATTTTTCACAAAGATACTTTTTAAAGAGTAATAATAAAAAGATATGCGTTTGAAAATCGCCTTTGTTATTTTTAACGGCGAACAATTACTTTTTTTGTAAAACTTCCATTGTTAGTATCTACTTTTATTGTGTAGATTCCAACGGCTAAATTTTGAACATTTATTGTATAATTATCAGATGTCATTGGGTTTTTATAAGACGTAATAAATTTTCCATCAATTGAAAAAACAGAAACCACATAAATTGGATTATTGGTTGAATTTATGGAGATACTTTCGACCGTAGGATTTGGATAAACAATAATGTCATTGCTACTTTTGAAATCATTTAGCGACAACAAACTGTCGGCATAACAACTTGGAGGCACCGTGTTTTCTAGCTTTATAAGATTGCTTACTTTATTATTTGAAAAACCTGTATTTGCAGTATGATTATAAAAACTTAAATCGAGCGTTTGATTACTTGTTCCAAACCAGTCTTGGAGAATGGTGCCAAAAACGCGTCGGTAATCATGCTGAATGGTTTGTACTTGATAATTATTGGCTAAAACTGCTTCTGAAAGATTGATATTTGTTCCCGAAACTCCTGGATTTATTGACTTTCCAAAAACAAACATTGGCGCAATTTCACCGTGGTCGGTTCCAAGATTTCCGTTTTCACCTGCTTTTCTTCCAAATTCAGAAAACGGAACTGTAATTACATCGTCACCTAAATTTTGATTGTTTAAGTCGGTTATAAAAGATTTAATAGCTTCCGATACTTGTGTTAATAGATTCGCATGAGTTCCTAAATGCGTAGTCGTGTTGCTTGCAACTTGAATGTCATGCGTGTCGAAACCACCAATTTTTACCAAATATACTTTGGTTTGTAATCCCCCAGAGATAAAACGTGCCACCGATTTTAATTGATTAGATAAACTGGTATTTGGATAGGTTACCGTTGCAGAATTGGTACCGCTATTAAAAGCAGTTGAGATAGATTGGGCATAAATATTGGTTTCGCTATCGTTATCTATAATAAATTGTACCAGATTGCCGTATTCTGAGTTTGGTATGTTTGTCGGTGGCGCCCCTCCAAGTCCATTTACCACGGAATAAAATCCAGAGGGATCTTGACCATTAATATTGATGGACATGCCATGTTCAACTTCTCCGTGAAATCCCAACGAATTGTCGCTACTCCCCAATTGAATTCCAAGAGGGAAATTGGCAGTTAGAAAGTTGCTATAATAACTCTCCAAAAACCGTCCAATCCATCCACTATCAAGGGCATTATTCGCTTGGGTTCCGTCACCACCTGTTAACCATAAATCGGTAGATTTAAAATGCGATTTATCCTGTGATGGATATCCTACGCCTTGAATTACCCTCATAAATCCACTATCATACAAACTTTTGAAACCCGTTAATGAAGGATGAAGACCAACTTGGTTTGCCAATGGCAAAGTTGAGTCTAAATTGATTAAACCATTTGAAGCGCCAACATTATTAAGTTTAATATTGGGACGCAAAGCTGCATATGCATCGTATTGATTTAATGGAATAACGGTGTTTAAACCATCATTAGCACCTGACAATTGAATGAGCACAATTTTTTTGGCATTTACATTCGGGCAAATGGTCATTCCTGCCGATTTAAAAAGCGCAAAAACTTCTGTTGGCAAAAGTGATAAAGCCGATGCCGAAGCGGAAAGTTGTATAAAATTTCTTCTTTTCATAGTTGTATTGTGCTAAAACATTTGAGATTCTGGTGCTCTCAAAATATTTGTTACCAATAATTTTAGTCTAGATTCTACCACTGAATTGTTGTTTGTAGCCACATAATTATCCCAAGCGTTTGTCCAATAAATATTAGCCAATCCTTGCAATAAAAACGAATTCATAAAATAATTTACTCTTTCGCCAGTTGGATTTTGAGCAAATAAAGCATTGCACAATTCGGAGGTAAGAATATAGGGATCATTCGCAACAGAAATAATGTTAGAATTTCTGATTACTTCAGAAATGTTAATTTTGGTAATGATAGTCGCGTTTCCAGAGATTCTATTTATTCCGTCTAACAATGATTCTCCAAGTCGATATCGAGCGATTAAGGTGGAGGCTGAAATCCAATTTTTATCATAGTCAGGTGCTTGATGATGGGCTGGATGTCCTGCGACACTATCGGGATCAAATAAAATCATATTAGCGCCCGTAAGAAAACTAGTATGGGAAAAAAGATTCCAAAACTTATGATAGTAATCGTACGGATTTGTATTTGGATTAGGAATTGTAGCTTGTAAATAAGTACAAACTTCTGAAATTTGTTGTAAAGGTGATTTTATAATTCCTCCAATGGTTTCATTGGTCGCATCCGAATCGTCTAAATCATAAAAGTGCTGACTTTCTAAAAGTTTTCTAATTATTGGAGCAATTTCATAACCATTATTGTAAAAATCTTGTGCTAATGGTTCAATAATATCAGTTTCAACTTCGGGAGTAATGGTGGTTTTAACAAAATAGCGGTACAGTTTTCTACAAATATTTTTTGCGGTGGCTTGTTGGTTAAAAACCATCGTAACCAATTCATTCAATTCGGTGTCCATACCCGCCTCATTTGTGGCTGGCGCAATAACGGTATTGTTGAATGCGCTACTAAACGTTTTAGGACTAATATGATGGGCAGAAAACAAATTAGTTCCTTTAGGAATAGTTGTTTCAATATCAATTACGGTTCTTGCGGAAACTCTTCTAAATCCAGTTAAAACTCGTGCGGCCTGAACAATATCAGCTTCTGTATAATTGGTGTAATCACCCAACCCAATTTGAGGTCCTTTTCCAATGGTAAATAGTTCCAAAAATTCCCTCGCATAATTTTCATTTGGGGCAGTTTTAGAGTTTACGGTATTATTTAGGTACAAGAGCATTGAATTGTTAAGCGTCATTTTTTTTGCCAATGTTTTATAATTTCCGTAAGAATAAAACAGCAACAACCGAATGTAATCGTAAAACTCAGTGGCACTCCCCGAAGTACTTGTTTCTACCGTAAAACAAGTAGATAAAAAATGAGATAATTTGAATTTTAAATTAGGAGAATTAATGGCGTTATACCACCACCATCCACCAACAATTGCACCTTTTCTTGCCTGACCAGTAAATGAAGTAGCTAAAGCGGTCGATTCAGTCCAAAAACCATCGGGCGCAGTCGTTGGGAGAGGGTCATAGGGATATTGAATGGTCAACGGGCTGGAGGTTAATAGCCAATTCAAAGCTTCGTTTGGGGACAATAGTGCATACTGATCAATCATCGTTTTTGTGTACATAAAACAAGACCTCCTCAACAAGTGCTTAGCATTTTTTACCCCTAAAAGGTTTGTGTTTTGATTCAAAGATGCCATTAAAAAATAATTTTAACTAAATAGACAATAAATGTACTAAATAGTTTAATACTAATTTAACAAGTCATAAATTTGATCTTTTAGTAATATTTTGCAATATAAATTTAAACATGCAATTATAAATAACAGTGTTGTTTTATTCAAGACAAATTCGAATTCTGTATATTTGCAAATTATTCAAAACTTTAATTAGTGATTCAACTGCACGACAAACAATTTGTACCCTTTATCTCTGCTGAAGAGATTGATTTTGCTATTGCAACCATGGCAGCTCAAATTGAAGCTGATTTTGCTGATGAAATCCCAGTATTTGTAGGAGTATTAAACGGTGCTTTTATGGTAGTTTCTGATTTTATGAAACACTACAAAAGACCCTGCGAAGTCAGTTTTATCAAACTAGCTTCTTACGAAGGAATGGATTCTACCAACGAAGTAAAACAACTCATTGGACTCAATCAAAATTTGGAAGGAAGAACAGTAGTGGTATTAGAAGACATTGTAGATACCGGAAATACCATCGAGGAATTAAAGGATTTGTTCAAAAAACAAAACGTAAAACACTTCAAAATTGCTACGCTTTTCTTTAAACCGGATGCTTACAAGAAAAACATCAAAATTGATTATGTAGGAATTCGAATTCCAAACGAATTTATTGTCGGATTTGGGCTAGATTATGATGGATTGGGAAGAAATTTACCTGAAGTGTATCAATTAAAACAATAACAACACACAATACAACAGATACTTATAATGATTAACATAATTTTATTTGGAAAACCAGGTGCTGGAAAAGGAACACAAGCTGAATTTTTGAAAGATAAATATCAATTAACTCACCTTTCTACTGGAGATATTTTTAGATTCAACATTAAAAACGAAACCGCACTAGGAAAATTAGCCAAAACCTATATGGATAATGGAGATTTAGTACCGGACGAAGTCACCATAAAAATGTTAGAAAGTGAAGTCGATAAAAATCCAGAAACAAAAGGTTTTTTATTTGATGGTTTCCCAAGAACTATTGCACAAGCAGAGGCATTAGATGCGTTTTTAGCATCAAAAAATCAAGCGATTACTTCCACAATTGCTTTGGAAGCAGACGACGAACTATTGGTCAATCGTTTGTTGGAACGAGGAAAAACTAGCGGAAGACCTGACGATCAAGACGAAGAAAAAATCAGAAATCGATACCAAGAATACAACGAAAAAACAGCTCCTTTGATTGCGTATTATCAAAATCAAAATAAATTTTATCCAGTCAATGGGATTGGTTCAATAGCTGAAATTACAACCCGATTGAGTTCAGTAATTGACCACCTATAACCTGGACACCATTTCAAACTAACTATGGAAATACTAATAATATTATTATTAATTATTTTAAACGGAATTTTTTCTATGTCGGAAATCGCATTGATATCGGCAAGAAAAAATAGATTAGAGAATGCAGCAAAAAAAGGGAACAAAAGCGCACATGCCGCCCTAGAATTAGCTAATTCTCCCAACAAATTTTTATCGGCAGTACAAATTGGAATCACACTTATTGGAATTTTAACGGGTATTTTCAGTAGTAATAAAATCACCACCGATGTACAATCCTTTGTGGAGCAATTTAATAATTTGAAACCATACGCTAACTCAATTGCCGTTGGAATTGTCGTAATCACCTTAACTTTTTTCTCATTAGTTTTAGGCGAATTACTACCGAAACGAATTGGATTAAATCACCCAGAGGCCATCGCAAAAGCAGTCGCTTATCCGATGAAATTAGTTTCTATAATCACCGCACCATTTATTTGGTTGCTTACAATCTCTACCGAATTTCTACTAAAAATACTAATGATTAAGCCTTCCGCAGACGGTAAAGTTACCGAAGAAGAAATTAAGGCCATTATTAAAGAAGGAACGGAAGGGGGAGAAGTACAGGAGATAGAACAAGATATTGTGGAGCGGGTATTTCACATTGGAGATCGAAAAGTAAATTCGTTAATGACCCACAGAAAAGCAGTGGTGTTTTTACCCTTACATGCTGATAAGACTCAGGTGAAAGAATTTATGTCAAAAGAATTACATTCGGTTTATCCCGTCTATGAAGATAATTATGATGACATTGTTGGTGTTGTTAATTTAAAAAGTATTTTTTCAAATATTGACAAAGACAATTTCGATTTAAAATCAATAATGACCGATGCCCCATTTATTATGGAGCAAACTACGGCCTACAAAGCTTTAGAGAATTTTAAAAATAGCGGAATTCACTATGCTTTTGTATCGGATGAATACGGTGTTTTTCAAGGAATTATTACCCTAAATGATATTTTAGAAGCTTTAGTAGGTGATGCCTCCGATTTTTATAAGGACGATTTCCAATTAGTAGAGCGGGAAGACGGGTCGTGGTTAGTAGATGGGCATTATTCGCTCCATGATTTTTTAACCCACTTTGAATTAGATGAATTAATAAACGATTACGAGGTCACAACGGTGAGTGGATTAATCATGACCGAACTTTCTCACATCCCTAGACAAGGAGAGAAATTAGTGTGGCAACAATTTGAATTAGAGGTCATTGACATGGATGGCGTGAAGATAGATAAAGTGATGGTGAAAACCATAAAATAAAAAGGTTTTGGGTCTTGGGTTCTAGGTATTAGTTTTTACCAAAACCCAAAACCCAAAACCCAAAACCTAAAAAAAATGACAGAAGGAAACTTCGTAGATTACGTAAAAATATATGTTTCGTCTGGAAAAGGCGGAAAAGGTTCTACACATTTACACCGAGAAAAATTTATTGAAAAAGGAGGACCCGACGGTGGTGATGGTGGTCGCGGTGGACACGTTTACTTAATTGGAAACAAAAGTTTGTGGACATTATTCCATTTAAAGTTTGCCAAACACGTGAAAGCAGGCCATGGAGGCGATGGAGGAGGAGACCGAAGTACTGGTGCCGATGGAGAAGATAAATTCATCGAAGTCCCTTTAGGTACCGTAGTTCGCGATAAGGAAACCAATGAAATATTGTTCGAAATTACCGAACACCAAGAGAAACGAATTGTGGCTCGTGGCGGAAAAGGCGGATTAGGAAACTGGCATTTCAGAAGCTCAACCAATCAAACGCCACGCTATTCCCAGCCAGGATTGCCATCAGAAGAGATCGATGTAATTTTAGAATTGAAAGTCCTTGCCGATGTTGGTCTAGTAGGGTTTCCGAATGCAGGGAAATCGACGTTACTTTCAGTATTGACTTCTGCAAAACCAAAAATTGCCGATTATCCGTTTACGACCTTAAAACCAAATCTCGGAATTGTGGCCTATCGTGATTTTCAATCGTTTGTAATTGCCGATATTCCTGGAATTATCGAAGGTGCCGCCGAAGGAAAAGGATTAGGTCATTACTTTTTACGACACATCGAAAGAAATTCTACGTTACTGTTTTTAGTCCCCGTTGATACCCCAGATATTAAGGGAGAATACGATATTTTAGTCAACGAATTGACCAAGTACAATCCTGAAATGTTGGACAAAGAACGCATTGTGGTCATTTCAAAATGCGATATGTTGGACGACGAACTTAAAGCAGAATTGAAAACCCAATTGGACAAAGATTTTGCAGGAACACCTTATTTATTTATTTCATCGGTGGCACAACAAGGGCTATCAGAATTGAAAGACAAATTATGGAATATGTTAAATAGAGAAGACGAACTCCCAGAAAACAGTCATAATTTATAAAAAATTCACTTATATAATAATTTAGAGCCGTCAATTTGATGGCTTTTTTTATGACTTCCTTTCTCTGTTAATCATTATACGTGTCAAACAAAAACTGTAAAGTTTTAGGGATATCATTAGCTTCAATTTTTGGATAATCAATTTTGCCATTCAACCAATTTTCTATTTCAACATGAAAATCGTCGCTCACTTTAGTAAGAACTGGAACGCCTAATAATTTCAAAGCAGCCGCATTACATTCTTGCTCGTAATGATTTTTGATAGGAATACTCAATATTTTTTTGTTCAAAAATAATGCTTCGGCAGGAGTTTCAAATCCACCACCGGTTATAATTCCGTGACAATTTATCAAACTTTTATTAAATAGACTTTGGTTTACAGGAAAATAAGTAATGTTTCCTACAGAATACACCTCTTTTATATCATTCAAAAACCACTGGAATTCAATTACTTTTACTTGACGAAACGCTTTTTCTAAACATTCTCTATCGAAAGAAGGTAAGTAAACTGAAATATGATTTAAATCTTTTGGTATGGCTTGAAAAATTTCATCTTTAATTATTGGAGGACGAATAAACGAATCGTATTCTTTGAAATGAAGTCCTAAATATTTTGTCGCAGTAGCATATTTTTTCAATATTAATTCTCCCATTATGTCTTTCTTATTTGGGCGAGGTGTAAAATCCGACATAAAACTCGCTTGATGTCCAAATTGCACCGATTTCACTTTTTGAAGTTGACAGGCCAAAGAAGTTATCGAATCAAAATCATTAATTACCACATCATAATCTGATAATGGCAACGCTTTTGCATCGCGATACATTTGCAACGGATTGATATTTTTTGCAATTTTCCAATAATCTAATCCGCCACATTGACTGTAATGCAAACTACAACCTTTGCTTTTATATTTAATTGGAATATCAACATTCAAACTCGCGTTGTTTCCACTCATAAAAAAATCGACCGTTCCGAACCTTTTTAAATACGGATACAACTGAATTGCCCTACTAATATGTCCGTTGCCAGTTGCTTGAATTGCATAAAATAGTTTCATACTCTAGGATAGAATTTTTCCAACAATATCGTTAATATAGAGATCTTCTTTCGCATCTGATTTTTCTTTATAATGTGATTTATCATATTCATAAATCTTCCATTTCTCTTTACTGTATTCTAAAGCCGTTAAATTTTCAACCCAATCACCGCTATTTAAATACATTACAGAACCTTTATCTGTTGTAACCATTTTCATTTGTGGTTTATGAATGTGTCCACAAACTACATAATCGTATTTTTTATCGATGGCAATTTCGGCAGCCGTAGTTTCAAAATTAGAAATAAATGAAACTGCCTTTTTTACACTATCTTTAATTTTCTTTGAAAAACTTCGCTTTTCTTTTCCGAATAATACTAAAATCCAATTGACAAAACTGTTGATTAATATCAATAAATCATATCCTTTTCCGCCAATTTTTGCTATTATTTTGGCATATCCTTGTGTTGAAGAATCAAAAACATCACCATGAAAAATCCAAGCTTTTTTATCGTCTAAATCCAAAATTAGTTTGTCTACCAATTCAAAGTTTCCTAAAATCAAATCTGAATATTTACGCAAAACTTCGTCGTGATTTCCAGTAATATAAATTACCCGGGTTCCATTGGTAGACATTTTAATAATATGCCGAAGTACATTCATGTGGGAAGCGGGGAAGTAGCTTTTAGAAAAATTCCACATATCGATAATATCTCCGTTTAAAACCAACGTTTTGGGCTGAATTGATTTTAAATACTGAAGCAATTCCGAAGCATGACAACCATAAGTACCAAGGTGCGCATCGCTGAGAACCACTAAGGGAATTTTTCGTTTCTTTTTCATTTAGTTTTCTACAAAACTCCTACAGTTGTGTTAATTTATTAGGCTTTTTACTTTATCATATCGTTATTTATTTTTCAGTTCTATAATGGTCACTAATTAAGCTTTTGTATAAAATTTTTTATTTGGGCGTACCCTCGTTCAGGTCATTACGAGGTACTAAGCAATCAGTTCTAAACTCGGTCGGGCTGTGCGCTTCAATCTCTGCTCCACTTCGTTCCACAAAGGATTTCCACTACCATCCCTCACGCGGTTGCCCGACCACTACTTTAGGTTTATTGTGTTTAAATTGAAAAACACACAAGCAATTCTTCACCACATCCTATCCTCATTATACTTTACCTCCTTTGCGTACTTCGCGAAAATTATTGTGCTATTTATGGATACTCATTAATTTTTTCATGAATCAAATTAGTTTCTTACCAACTAAAATAACATCGTTTTTTAGGTGTTGACATCGTTTTTCGGGTGTACGATAAGTATAATAACAATTACTTTTACCCAAGTACGTGAGTACAAACTCGTACACTTGAAATATTTTAACCCTTTTATATCATCCTTTAATCCCTTTATCCTATGCCATTTACCAACTTTGACAGTCGCCATTTTAGCGACACCGAAAAATCAGCCGTTACCAACGCACTAGCCAGTTTAGAATTGGCATTTTCCACAAAATTAGCGAACCTTACCGCTTCAGAGCGTCAGCAGTATGGGAGTGTGAACGAACAGAACAAACTCATCATTAACAAAGTAAAAGGTTACCACGAGACGCAACCCGCCTTGAGTAGTCCCGATGTTGATTGGGCTGAATTCAATAGCGATTTTGACACCCGCGAATTCCTACAAAACAGCATACAACGCTTGCAGAGTTTGCTTGACGGATTGAGTAATGCTAAAATCCTACACGATTTTGATAATTACCAAGCATCATTGACCGACTATGATTATGCCAAATACAAGGCATCGACTAGCGCAGTAGGATTCCAGACGAAGGTAGCGGAGATGTCACAATTTTTTACAGGAGGTGCTCGTACTGCGAATTCAGACACGCCAACACCTTAATAACGTGGTTGACCACGTCTAACTATCAACTGACCCCGTTATAGGACGGGGTAAACCACGTCTCGAAGTCCGTAAATGGGGTTGTATAACGTGGTTCACCACGTCTCGAAGTGCACTGACTCAGTTACACAACGTGGTAAACGGAGTTTAGGACGTGGTTGACCCCGTTATTGATAGCGCAACGAAGTTCCTACTCCCGTCATTGCGAGTGGAACGCAGTGGATTGCGAACCGTCATTGCGAGTGGAGTGCAACGGAGAGAAGCAATCTGTTGAAGTTCACGTTGGCATGATGAGATTGCTTCGTCGTGCCTCCTCGCAATGACGGAACGTGGCAATCTGTTGAAGACAGCGAATTCGTTTTAAGGCGAGTAAGGTTATTAGAACAGATTGCTTCGTCGTTCCGACTCGCAATGACAGATTAAACAGGGAAACCAAAAACTGAGAGAGTAGGTAAAAATAATAAATAAAAAAAATTAAATTATGAAACCTTCAGTACAATATAATGACAGAATCGGTCATGCTTCAGCTGATATTTATGGAATTGACTATAATCA
>JBIHZQ010000057.1:0-12575 GCA_044231345.1 Flavobacterium sp. | reverse complement strand
TTTTTCAGATAATTTTCTAAATCTTGTAGGTATTTTTTTCCAGATTTTGGGTCTACATCTCGACCGTCAGTAAAGGCATGAACTACTACTTTTTTTAGGCCAAAATCTTGGGTAGCATCGATTAATCCGCGCAAATGAGACGTATGTGAATGAACGCCTCCGTCTGATACTAGACCTAATAAATGCAAGGTTACATTGGAATCTTTAGCATATTGAAAAGCGGCAACTAATTCGGGTTCTTTAGCTAATGTATGGTTCCCAACTGCTAAATTAATTTTTGCTAAATCTTGATAAACAATTCTACCTGCTCCAAGATTCATGTGTCCCACCTCGCTATTTCCCATTTGACCTTCTGGTAAACCTACATGTAAACCGTCGGTGCGAAGTTGGGCACTTGGATATTTTTTATATAGCGAATTTATGAAAGGAATAGTCGCATTGTCAATGGCGGATACTTTTGGATCTGGAGATTTCCCCCAACCATCTAGTATCATTAGAATTACTTTTTTGTTCATAGTATTTTTTTTAGCCCAGATTGACCCGGTATCCTCGTAGCATAGCGGAGAGATTGAGGGGAAAGCTGGAGAAGGCTCCAAATTTAAGAAATTAAAACCAATTTTTTACCTGGTTGTAATCGATAAAATACTTAACACTTACAGAAAGCACGTGACTTAACGCATCGTTTGTTAGAAGATTTGAAAGATTTTTCCCTAAATCTTTCGTGATTGATTGTTCGAAGGAAGCCGCATTGTTTCGATATAAAATTGAGATTTGACTTCCTGGCGCAAACCACCAGGCGTATGATAAATCAAAATTCCAACTATTAAAATTTGAATTTCTGTTTGTGATTTCTGTGCTTCCATTATAGGTTGAATAACGACCGTTTTCTTCTAAATTGAGATAGTTTTTGTTTTCAGAATACGACCAATACTGCCTAATAGAAAGCGAAATTGTCATGTCACTATTGACTGAATATTTACCTGAAACTGCATTAGAATAGGTAATTATAGTTCTATTTGCAAAAATAATTGGGTTAGGGGTTGCTGAATTAGCATCTAAATCCAGATCACTGACATTGATAAATCCTTTGTTGTTGTTTTGTCTAAAAAAATTAAAGTTATAATTAAGTGAGAGTTTGTCATTAAATCGGTATCGAGGTCCAATGGAAATACCAAATGAGTTCCTGTCTTTTTCATTCAAAATGGCTGCAGACGGATTTATATCAAGTGCAAACTTGTTGTTATAATTGGATGAAAAATAAAACCAAGCACCTATTTTTTCTGGAAATAGTACAAATCGATTTTCTTCACGGGGTTCATAATAATCATAGGATTCAAGCGGACTTCCATTTAATCCAAAGCCAAAGTAATGATTTTTTTTGGTGGTTAAATTGAGGTTTGCATTTATTTGATTTGCTTGTATTTTATCCGTTTCTTTTTGAAATTGGGAATAGGCGTTGAGGTTGATGTTCATTGAATTTAAACGGGCAGTAGATTTTAATATTCGATAGTTTGCATTTCCATACAGGCTGTAGTAATTGGTTTGGAAATTAATCCCAAGATCATTAGGGTCAAAATCTTTAGTAACAATTTCACCGCCAAGACTAAACCTAAATTTACCACTTGTTTCTCCGATATTTAAACTAGAGTAGCTTCCTTTTTTCAATTCCACATCGTTCACATAACTGTATTTTATATCTCCTGAAAGATTGAAAGTATTTTTTTTAGTGTTTAAATCAAAGACTACTCCCGTAACATTTGCGTCTCTATAATTCCCATTGCGAGTTACGTTAGTATTTATTAATGTGACGGAGCTGTTTTGATTAAAACGCTGGTCTAAGACGAACACATTGAAATTTGACAAGGGTTCAACAAGTGCGCTACGAGTAGCCTCAGAAACGCTATTTTTTATTGTAACCGAAGTGTTTTCTGTGAGGGCATTTAGGAATCCAATACCAAGTCCATTCTTAGTTCTCCCAGAAATTTTTGTAGCATTAATTAGTTTCACGTTAGTTGGATAGTTTTCTACGATTTCATTGGGTTCTAATTTTGGGTAGGAAGATGGGCTTCCGCCAATGCGCCTCGAGTAGAATAAATTTCCCTTGGTAAACAGGTCGGTTCCTTCGGTGAAAAAGGATCTATTTTCATTAAATTGCTGTTCAAAGGGACCTAGATTTAGAATAGTTTCATCAAATTTTGTTTGTCCAAAATCGGGGACCAAAATTGCATCAAGTGTAAATGCATCATTAATACCATATTTAACATCCAATCCTCCTTTTAGAGTTGCTTTTGTTTTTTGATCGCCACCATTAAGGTAATAGGAGGAATAGGGCATCAGAAAAAGGCGTGTCGGGGTGTTGATGTTTTCAATTCCGACAAGATTACCCGCTTGTTGAATCACATTTCCAAGTTTGTTGTCAATATTTGTCCAAGTATAAATTTGTCTATCGCGTCTAATTTCTCTTACAAAGTTGAGTCCCCATAGTTGTTTTTTTTCAGCAGAAAAACGAATTGCAGCGAAGGGAATTCTCATTTCTACTACCCAACCTAAATTGGTAATTTTTGTTTTGCTGCTCCAAATAGCATCCCATGAAAAATCTTCTCCAGAGGTGTCGGTGGCAATACAATCTAATTGTGTCCCAGATGCAGTACAAAAGAAGCGAAAATCTTGTTGCCCATCATTGAAACCATTGATAAAAATCCCAAAAGTATCGGTTGTTCCAAAATCATCTCGCTTTGTAATTTCTTTTAATATTTTAGTAGGTTCATTATCATATAATAGTGCGCCTATATAAATAGTTTCATTATCATAAATTATTTTTACCTCGGTTCTTTTTTCTTTCGGTATTGGCTTTCCATTGTCGGGTTCAAACATAAAAAAATCAGTGGCGATGGCTGCATTTTGCCAAATCGGTTCGTTTAAATCGCCATCAATCGTAATTTTTTCTGAAGTGAAAGCAGTTTGTAAAGTTTTTTTTTGTCCGTAGGAAAAACAAAAGACATGTAAAATTAATAGTAGGAATAGTAGCTTCATTAATAGGACAAATAATATATAATTATGAATTTAAAAATAGGTTAAAACGGATGGATTAGCATTATATTTTAGAGTGTTTTAAATAATTAAGTTATTATATGACAAAAAAACGAATTGTTTGTTACATTTAATAGGGAACAAATTTACTTCAATTGTTGATTTCTCTTACACGATATTGCCAAAAACACCGATATTATGTTAAACTTATTAGATAAACAACCAATTTCTTTTTTGTATTTAAAACTCGTATTATTTTTGAAAACACATACATAATAATTTCATTAATAATGGTTTACAAATTAATTCTAACTTTTTTTCTGTTTTTTATATTAACAGAATCACCTTCTTTGAAAGCAGCAACAATCCCTACTAATTTTAAGGTTGAAGATTCGAGTTTTCAAATTCAAGCTCGATCGATGTACCAACAAATCAAATCGGCATCATTTACGATGCCAAAATTTGAAAGTTTTGAAAAAGCATTAGAAGGGTTTTATGCATTACAACAAAAGGGTTTGTTACAAAAAAATGTATTAACACTAATAGATTTCAGTCTTTCTTCCAATAAAAAACGACTTTGGGTAATTGACTTGACTTCAAAAGTAATTCTGTTTCAGTCATTGGTAGCACACGGAAAAAATACCGGAGATGAATTTGCTAACCAATTTTCAAATCAGGAAGCATCATTCATGAGCAGTATAGGGTTCTATTTAACGGGCGAGGTATATTTTGGAAAACACGGATTGTCATTAAAACTTGACGGGTTAGAAAAGGGAATCAATGATTTAGCTCGTAAAAGGGCGGTAGTTATTCATGGGGCAAATTATGTTTCGGCTTCTTTTATTGCTTTGCACAAAAGACTTGGAAGAAGTTTAGGATGTCCTGCAATTCCAGAAGCACTATCAAAGGATATAATCTCAGCAATAAAAGGAAAATCGTGCTTGTTTATTTATCATCCCTCACAGAATAAATTTAATGGATCTAAATTACGGACTTAATTTGGAAAATAAATTTGCGTCTAAATTGTATATGTCGTCTCTAAATAGCAATTGATTTTTTTCACTCCATGCGGTCCAATACAGAAGATGAAATCGAATGGTTTTATTAATTTTCACTTCTTGTGTTCTTCCGCTTTGAAGTGTTTTAGTAATTTGCGGAATGCTCCAGCGGTTTGGGTCGTTGAGGACATATTCCGTTAGTTCCAATGGGCTATCTACGCGCACACAACCCGAACTTAAATCTCGAATGGGGAGGTCAAAATAATCCCGATGATTCGTGTCGTGTAGGTAAACAGAAAACCGATTGGGGAAAATAAATTTCACCATGCCTAATGAATTGAAAGTACCGGGACTTTGTACATATCGATAGGATTTTGCATTGGCCAATTGCCAATTAGAAGCGGCTACTTTTTTCCCTTTTTGGTCGTATAAAACGATGTTGGTTTTAGATAAATAGCTGCGACTTTTTAAAATAGCAGGAATCACATCTTCTCGCAAAATAGTGGGAGGAACCGTCCATGTTGGATTAAAAATCACTTTGGTCAATTTTGAAGAGAGCACGGGTGTTTTTCTTTTTGGTCGCCCCACAATTACGCGATGGGTTCTAAGGGTATCGTTGTTTTTGACTAGTGTCAATTTATAATCAGGAATATTAATAATGATGTATTCTGATCCTAAGTTTTTTGGGAACCACCTCCAGCGCTCCAAGTTGACGATAATCTGTTCTTTTCGTTGTTTTTTACTAAAATTTAAAGCGGCAAGGGTTCCTTTTCCAATGATGCCATCTGTGGCTAACCCATGGCGCAGTTGAAATCTTTTTACTGCCATTACAGTTGGTTGGTCATAGACACCATTAATGCTGTCCATAGGGGCTAAGTCTTTCCAATAAATCAATCTTTTTTTGATCGTAATTACCACTTTTAGACTGTCATTTTCAATTATTTTATCCTTACTATAAATGGGATTAAAGTCAATTTCAGGAAAACCATTGATTAATTTCAGTGCATTTTTTAACCGTCGATATCCTTCGTGTTTGGGTTGAAGTGCATTAATTTTTTCAAAAATGGAGTCCGATTTTAGCCATGAAATTAGTGTAGAATCACCAATGATGGGTTCGGGAGTTAGGTCCCAATTTCTATATATTTTTTTTGGATTTAGCTTTCCAGACATGAGATGAATGCAATAGTTTTTTACCGACTTTGTGAGTAATTGATCATATTTTTCCCATTCGATAGAATCGAGTTTGTTTTTATTGGTTTCATAATTTGTAAGTAAATCGATAGCATAATCTTTGGGGTTTAATCCTTCTTCATGGGCTTTTTTTAGCACTCTTAGCAATTTTATTCTTCTAGGTTCATCTGTCCAAATTCTGGCGTAGGTTTGGGTTTTATGGTAAAATTTTAATGAATTGTCTGCTTGATTTGAATTTTTTTGATTTGGTTTTTGGTTACAACCACAAAGAAAGAAGATGGTAATAAAAATAAGATGTATTTTCATGGCTTTGTAATTTACTACAAGTTACGCATAAAAACGTGAAAATAAAATTTAATTAATTCAAAATCAATTAGTTATTTTTTTAAACATTAAATAATGGGCTCCTACATCTGGAATTATAAAAGAGGTGCCAATAGTCGTATACCCTAATTTTTTGTAGAATGAAACAGCGCTGACCCTAGCATTAAACCAAATGAGTTCAATTTTTTTATTCCGAAGATGCATTTCTGCGTGCTGTAATAAAGTGCTTCCATAACCTTTTTTTTGAAAGGCTCCTAAAACCGCCATTCCCCGAATTTGCACTTGTTTCTTGGAATCAATAGTTGTATTATCATGTTCAAATACCGAAATCACACCAATTAACTTTTCATTATCAAACAATCCAAAATGAATGGTGGTTTCACGTTCGTCTCCTTCAAAGTGGCAATTTTCGATAGGTTTGCCGTTCCTAAGAATTGGATGTCGAACGATATAAGTTTCAACAGCGGTAATTTCCTTAATGTAAGGCATCGTTTTTAATTTTTTATTATTTACTTAACAATTTCATACTAAATTAATTAAAGGGCAATTAGTAAACTATAAAAGTCAAATATTAAATTTTTCTTATTTTTTTGTCAAAAAACTTGCATTCAAGTGAACTAATTATTTATATTTGCACCGTTGTAATGCGAAAGTAGCTCAGTTGGTAGAGCTCCAGCCTTCCAAGCTGGTTGTCGCGAGTTCGAGCCTCGTCTTTCGCTCTAAATCCTCAAATGAAAATTTGGGGATTTTTTATTTTAAGTCACTTAAATCTGTCGCTGACGCCACTTCTTCCGGGGTTTGATTTTGTTTAAATAATCGCGCCGTTAATTCTCCTTTTAAGACCAATTTAGTTCCTTTTAATTCGAGCCAACTTCCTTCACGCAATCCTAAAACTGGTGCAGAATTGAATTGGTGAAACTCATTGATTCGCATTTCACGCGTCTCTCCCATGTGTGTTGAGGAGGGATTAGAATCTAAATAATGGGGATTCAAATTGAAGGGAAGTATTCCTAATGCTTGAAAACTTGGCGGATATATAATTGGCATATCATTGGTGGTTTGAATCGTTAATCCACAAATGTTACTTCCTGCGCTAGTCCCTAAATACGGAGTTCCACTTTTTATGGCCTCTGCCAATGCATCCATACCATCCAATTGGTACAAACGGGAAAGTAATAAAAAGGTATTCCCTCCTCCAGTAACTATTCCTGCCGCTTCAGAAATCGCATTTTTTGGATTTTCAAATTCATGAAGTCCTCGAACTCCAATATTTATTTTGGCGAAAGCCTGCCGTACTTTTTCTGTATAATCAGGGAAAGAAATTCCACCAGGTTGTGCATAGGGGATGAATAATACGGATTTACAATCCTTGAAAAGCAGTTTCAACTCGGGTAAAAGATATTCTAAATAGGTACCGCCATGCAGCGTTGATGTGCTTGCTATAATACAATTTTTCATCTTAATTTTTGTAGGTGCCATCAAAGGTACTTTTTTTAACCTTTTTTTGTGAAGTCTTTATCATTTTTTTTGAACAGACCTAGCGTTGCTTTCTTACATTTACCGATTAATCGGATTAGATAATAACCAACTTGTTCCATGAGGAAATTTTTATTTTGTATCTTTTTAGTTGCTACTATGCCCGCATGGACTCAAAAAACAGCTCCAAAATTATTGTACGGAATTATTTCTGCAGACTCTGCTTCAGTAGCAGACATTGATGTAGTAAATTTAGTTAATGAAAAAGTTACTCGCACCAATCAAAAAGGAGCGTTTTATATGGAAGCCAATGAAGGAGATGTGTTGGTGTTTTCAGCAGTACATTTAGAGTTTAGGCGAAAAATCGTTTCAGCTACCGATATCAATTCAGGTACTTTGACGATAGATATGATTCCAAAAATTAATGAGTTAGCGGAAGTAATTGTAAACCCAAATGCGACTAAAGGAATTAGTGTTTTTCCAGGTCAAAAACAATATACTCCAGCCGAAAGAAAAGTCAGAACTGCTACAACGGGTATTTTGGACGCGCCAATCAATTGGATTTCAGGACGCACTAAAATGCTCAAAAAGCAAGTTGTAGTTGAACAAAAAGAACAACTTTTAGTCAGAATTAGTCATTGGTATAAAGACGAATTTTATACCCAAAAACTGAAAATACCAAAAGAGTATATTTCCGACTTTCAACATTATATCATCGATGATGAAAATTTTATTACTGCCTTAAAAGCAAAAAACAGAACAATGATGTTGTTTTTGATTGCTAAATTAGCGACAGATTATAATGCTATTTCAAAATAACAAAAGAATAACTACTTTTGATACATGAAAAAAATAGTTTTATTTTCGCTATTAGCATGCCTTTTTTTTATGATAACTTCTTTTGAGGTTCATAAATTTTATGTATCGATTTACCAAATTAATTATGCCTCTGAAAAAAAGATGCTCCAAATTACAGCTCGAATTTTTAGTGATGATTTAAATGATGTATTACTAAAAAAATACAATCAGACTACTTTTTTGGGAGAACAAAAAGAATCGGCCGAGGATGTTGGATTAATGAAAAAGTACCTTTTAGAAAACTGCATTATAAAAGTTAACGGACAACAAGTTGCAATCAATTATTTAAGTAAAGAAATGGAAGGAAATGTTGTAATTTGTTATTTTAATAGTAAAGACATTTCAAAAATTAAAACCATAGAAATAAAAAATACCGCACTTTTTGAATTAGACGCTGAACAACAAAATATTATTCAAACAACTATTTACGGCAAAAAACAAAGTTTACTTTTAGTTCCCGAACGTCCAAGCGGAGTTATCAAATAATAGTAAGAGTATATTTAAAAAATAAGTACATTAGCCATTCTAAGAAAGTCACTAATATGAAAAAAATCACTTTATTATTTTTATTATTTGTTGTAGTTGCGTTTAACAGCGTTGGCGCACAGGAATCAACAGAAAGTTCGAAAACCAAAGAATTAGGTCACGAAGACAAGAATAAATTTCGTCAAATGTATGATTTATTGGCAACTCCCAATATGTATCGCACCGCTTCTGGAGCGCCAGGTCCTGAATACTATCAGCAACAAGCGGATTACAAAATAGACATTGAACTCGATGATAAAAACACAAAAATTTACGGAACTGAAACCATAACGTATACTAATAACGCTAAGGAATCTTTAGAGTATTTATGGCTTCAACTGGATCAAAATATAGCTGCAAAGACATCAAAAACACCGTTAGTGGAAAATGCTAAAATAGATCCTTCGATAAGTGTTGCTGGATTTTCAAGAAAATATTTAGAAGAGAAATTTGACGGGGGCTTCAAGATTGAATACGTTTTAGATGCTAAAGGAAAGCCTTTTTCTTATTCGATAAATGAAACCATGATGCGCATTAATTTAGTGAAACCATTGGCACATGGGGAGAAAATCACTTTAAAGATAAAATGGAATTATTTAATTGTTAATTATATGAAGGAAGGGGGTCGTTCTGGATATGAGCAGTTTAAAGACGGAAATAATTTGTATGTTTTAGCTCAGTTTTATCCTAGAATGGCAGTATATAACGATGTTGAAGGGTGGCAAAATATGCAATTTTGGGGAAGTGGCGAATTTGCTTTGCCTTTTGGAAATTATGAAGTAAACATAACCGTTCCTGCGGATCATGTTTTGGAAGCAACAGGTGTATTGCAAAATCGTTCCGAGGTGTATACGCCCGAACAAGTAAAACGGTATATTCAAGCCGAAAATTCATACGAAAATCCTGTTATTATAGTTACACAAGCAGAAGCTATCGAAGCCGAAAAAGGGTTCTCAAATCAGAAGAAAACATGGAAATTCAAGGCGGAAAATGTTCGTGACTTTGGAATTTCAACTTCAAGAAAATTTATTTTGGATGCAATGGCTGTAAAATTAGGTGGAAAAACATCTATGGCAATTTCATTATACCCAAAAGAAGGAAATCCGTTATGGGAAGAATATTCAACTAGAGTTGTTGCACATACCTTGAAAAGTTACTCAAGTTTAACATTTGACTATCCTTATCCTAAAGCAATTTCTGTAAACGCACAAGATCAAGGAATGGAATACCCTATGATTTGTTGGAATTTTGGTCGCCCTGGAGCTGATGGAAAATATTCTGATAGGGTAAAATACGGAATGATTGGAGTTATAATTCACGAAGTAGGTCATAACTTTTTCCCAATGATCGTTAATTCCGATGAACGTCAATGGACTTGGATGGATGAAGGATTAAATTCATTTATGGATTACAAAGCCAAATTAGAATGGGAAGCAAATTATCCTGTAGAACGAGGTTCGCCAAAATCAATTGTTCCATATATGAGTGGAGATCAAAAAAATTTGGAACCAATAATGACCAACTCGGAAACCATAAAACAATTCGGAAACAACGCTTATGGTAAGCCAGCAGCGGGGCTGAATATACTCAGAGAAACCATTATGGGACATGAATTATTCGATTATGCGTTCAAAACGTATGCGAATCGTTGGAAATTTAAACATCCAACTCCTGAAGATTTCTTTAGAACGATGGAAGACGCTTCTGCAACAGATTTGGACTGGTTTATTCGTGGATGGTTTTACACTACAGATTATACAGATATTGGAATCAAAGAAGTCAAACAATATTATGTAACAGATGAAGCTCCAAAAGATTTTAATGCACCAACGTCAACCAGAAGAAACCGACTAAAAACTACAGGGCCAATGGTATTCATGGTTTCCAATACCAGTGAAAATTTCAAACCAGAAATGAATAAAGCGTTCTTTAGTAAAGACGTCAAAACATTAGATGATTTTTTACAATCCAACTTCAAACCGGAAGAAATTGCAAAATTTGATTCGCCTAACTATTTCTATGAAGTGACCTTCAATAAGCCTGGAGGCTTGGTAATGCCAATTATTGTGGAACTAACTTTTGAAGACGGAACTACTCAAATGCAAACCTTTCCAGCGCAAATTTGGAGACTAAATGATGCCGAAGTTACCCGAACTTTTGCAACCAAAAAAATAGTAACCAAAATAGTAGTTGATCCAAAATTAGAAACAGCCGACATCGACATTACCAATAATACTTGGCCAAAAGAAGCGGTAAAATCTAAATTTGATTAAGCATTTTTTAAAGTTAATTTGAAAAATTATAAAAGTAAAACTTTGTAACTTTGCAATAAAATAAATGATATGTTTGGAATAGGTGGGGGCGAATTACTTTTTATTTTATTAGTAGTATTGATGCTTTTCGGGTCGGATAAAATCCCAGAGATCGCACGTACACTGGGCAAAACTATGGCTCAATTAAAAAATGCAACCAATGATATTAAAAGTGAAATTCAAAAAGGAGCCAAAGATAATGGTCTAGATACCCAATCATTTACCAGCGGCATCAGCTCCATTACTCAAGAAATAGATAAAGCAAAAGAAGAGTTGCTAAATGAAACTATCTCCGATACTAAAGAGATGCAACAAGAAATCGAAGAGGTTACAGGCCCTATAAAACGTACTAAATAATGATTGAAAAAATACTTAATTTAGACAAACAGTTATTTTTATTTCTCAATGGATTAGGTTCTGAAAATTTTGATCCGTTTTGGCTATTCATTACCAAACAGTCCAATTGGACTCCATTTTTTTTACTACTTCTTTACTTTATTTACAAGAAACTAGGCATAAAACAAACCCTTTTTTTAGTAGTGCTAATTGCAGCATTAGTTACTTTTACAGACCAAACTACTAATCTAATAAAAAACACCGTTCAACGACTTCGCCCTTGCAACAATGATGAAATTAACGGAATTATGAGAGTGGTAAAATCAAGTGAAACTTTTAGTTTTTTCTCTGGACATGCCACTAATACGATGGCCGTGGCAACATTAGTAGTGATGCTTTTTAAATCCCAATTCAAGTATTTAGGATTCTTGTTTTTATGGCCGTTAATTTTCGCTTACAGCAGAATTTATCTAGGATTGCATTATCCATTAGATATTATTTCGGGATATGTTTTTGGCGCATTCTCTGGGTTTTTAGCATTTAAAGTTTTTCAATGGGTTCAAAAAAAGTACATTCATCAATAATAGGTATTTGGAGCAATTAACCATTCTATTTCTTATCAATAGTATACCAGCCGTATACTAAATCTTTTGCCCTGAACCCCAGGACAAAAGAATGCCTTTTCCCTCTGGGCTAATTTATAAACACCACAAATAACATTGATTAAAGAACCCTACTTATAGTCAATCCATCGCGAATGGGCAGTAGAACGGTTTCAATACGAGGATCATTTTTTAATAAGTCATTGTAGGCTAATAGTATTTTTGTGCTTAAATCATTATTTTGTAATGGCTCTAAAACTTTCCCACTCCAGAGCACGTTGTCTGACAATAGAATTCCCCCTTTGTTCATTTTCGGCATTACTAATTCAAAATAATTGATGTAATTTTCCTTATCGGCATCAATAAAAACCAAATCAAATTTCAACTCTAAGGCAGGAATAATCGAAATCGCTTCTCCTAGGTGTTGTACAATCTGTTTTCCCCATGGCGATTTATCAAAATACTTACGCTGAAAATCAACCAATTCTTCTTTAATATCAATGGTGTGAATTTGACCAGTCTCTTGCATTCCTTCGCACAAACATAAGGTGGCGTATCCTGTATAGGTTCCAATTTCAAGGATGTTTATAGGTCTCACTAATTTAGATAACATGCTTAAAACACGCCCTTGAAAATGCCCACTTAACATTCTTGGCAATAAGACCTTTTGGTAGGTTTCTTTATTTAATTGCGCCAATAATTTGGGTTCGTTTTCAGAATGATTTTCTATATAAGCTTCTAATTCTTCAGAGATGAAATGCATTTTGTTTGTTTTTGACAAAGTTATCAAATATTCAAATAATCAAATCCACAATTTACACTAAATTTGTACCATGCAAATCGAGAAAAAAGACATACGAGCATTATCAAAAGAACAATTGCGTGATTTTTTTGAAGCTAATCAAGACAAAGCCTTTCGGGGT
>JBIHZQ010000135.1:0-3941 GCA_044231345.1 Flavobacterium sp. | reverse complement strand
TTTGATTTAGTGAATTTTAAATCAAATTTTGCCCCTGGAGCAATTCTTCATGATAACATGAATGACCAAACAATTGACGAAAATGTTAAAATGTTGGAAGGTTTGAAAACCAAAGGAATAACCGTTGTGTTAGATGAAAAACCACTTATTTGGGAAGCTATTAATGACAAACCAGATGAAAAAACTGGAATTACCAACTATGTAATATGTTATTATGAAGTTACTTTTGCAAGAAATGGTAAAAGTGCAAAAATAAATTACAATATGATTTTCGCAATGAAAGACGGTAAAGTTCAAGAAGAATGGGACACGTATGATTCTGCTCCAATAGCAGAATTATTAAAATAAAAATTAACACAAATCAATAAATTCAACAGTATGAAAAAAATTATCGCCCTTATAGTATTAACTAGCACTCTATTTGTTGGGTGTAAAAACGAATGTGCTGACCGAGAAAAAGTAGCTCAAGACAATATTAAATCCTATACTAGAACGTGGGATGTTGCCATTAATGAAGGCAGAGTAAACGTACTAGATACTGCATATGCAGCTGATATAGTTTTGCATACTACTCCTGAAATTAAAGGGGTAGCTAATGCAAAAGCCTATTATGCTAATTTCGTAACGGGTTTCTCTAACAGACAATTTATCGTAAAAGACATGTTTGCTCAAGGTGAAAAAGTAACTAAATACTGGCAATTCAAAGGAACTCATTCTGGAGTATTTATGGGAATTCCTGCAACTGGAAAAACGGTGGACATTGAAGGATGTACCATTGCAAGAATTGTTAATGGTAAAATTGTTGAAGAAAGAGATTTTATGGACAATATGTCTTTCTTAAAACAATTAGGATTGATTCCTTAATTTTAAAATAACTAATATTTAGTTTTTTAATTCGAATAATAAATTTATTTATCTTTTAGAACTCCTAGTTGAAGTAGCATTCAATTAGGAGTTTTTTATTTCTTTCAAAAAATAACGCTTCCAATAAATCACTTAGCAATATCGTGACCTCTTTAAATTGAATACTAAAACACAGCTTATTGAACTAGAAATCAAAGTGTAATTGAAACCACAAATTCAATTTAAAACAACTTAAAATTCCATTTTTTTACTACAAATAGCAACGTATTTCCATAAAAAAAACAGGCAGTATGGCCTGTTTTTTATGATAGTAAATGCTATATTAAAACTTAAATCGCAATAAAAATTCGTTTGTATTTAACGCACTTGCAAGTTGGGCTCTAGTACTCATTTCGTACATATATCCAACACAGAACTTCTTACTTAAATAGACATTAAATATCCCCGCATAAGCTTCATCTGTTCTAATAGAACCTCCAATTTCAACATATTTTCGAATGTTTAATAAGGTACTAAAGTCAGCAGATGCTGGCGCTCCATTTACATAACGTAACATAAACGATGGTTTTAATGTGTATGTTTTTGCGGCGTTCAGGTCAAAGTCATATCCGCTACTAATATAAAAATGTGGTCGATCTGTTGCAACAGTGGCTATTCCATCTTTATTTTTTGCTCTAACGGTGTTTAACATTCTAGGAACAGAAACTGACAAAAAGTACTTTTCTCTTTTTAGGACAAATCCAACTCCAATATTAGGACTAAAATTACTGATTGATGCTAATGAAGGATCGCTATAAATATTATAGGTTTCTAATCCACTAGTATTTACAGAATAAAAATTGCCCCCCGCTTTTAATCCAAGAAAAATATTTGTTTTTTGAGTTAGCTTTACTTTATAAGAAAAATCAATTCCGAAAAAAAGTTGCTTTTCAATAAACGTTTTATCACTAACCAAAGAAATTCCCATTCCTAAATTTTTACCAACGTCTGTACCAAAAGAAACCGCTTGGGTTTCTGGAGCATCTTCTACTCCAGTCCATTGTTTTCTTATAGAGCTTACTAATATTGTTTCTTTATCAAGTCCAGCATAAGCAGGATTGACCATATTCATATGATACCTATACCCAGTAAAAATACTTTCTTGTTGAGCAAAAAGGGCACTACTAATTAATAGTAGTGCTCCTGTTATAATATAATTAATCTTTTTCATTTTATATTGTTATGTTATGATTACAAACGTGTGATATAAATCCAGCCCTCTTTGTCAACTGATCCATTTCCGTCTAGGTCAATTTGGTAATAATAAGAACCGTCAGGTAATGGTTGGTTAAGGTTTTTATAATGACCGTCCCAATTGTTTAAATAATTTTGAGCAAAGAATACTTCAGAACCCCAACGATTAAACACATGGATTAATGATTTTGGATGGTTTTCAATATTATAGATCATCCAAGTGTCATTTATTCCGTCTCCATTTGGAGTTAACGCTTGAGATACATTTATCTCTACCGTATCACATGCGTCTCCTAAACCATCATTGTCTCTGTCTTCTTGATTTGGATTATAGGTTAACGGACAGTTGTCTTCAGTATCTAAAACTCCGTCATTATCATCATCAGAATCACAATCGTCTCCAAAACCATCTTCATCATTATCCGCTTGACTTGTGTTGGCAACTAGCGGACAATTGTCTTCCGCATCTTCCACACCGTCATTGTCATCGTCTGAATCACAGTTGTCTTTAATTCCGTCTGAATCAGTATCTGCAAAATTATTTTGAACGGTAACCGTTACTGGTATTGTAGCTGTATTTCCGTTAGTGTCTGTAATAGTGATGATAACCGTATTAGCTCCTACATCGTTGCAATCAAACTCTAATTGACTTGCTACAATAGATTGAATGCCGCAATTGTCACTTGCTCCATTGCTTATGTCACTTATTGTAATACTTGCTTGCCCATCCTCATCAAGTTCAACTGTACTGTTTTGAGTCGTAATTGTTGGCGGAGTCGTATCTGTAATGGTAACAATCTGAGTCGCTGTAGTAGTGTTTCCTGCAGCATCTGTTGCTGTCCATATAACTGTGTTAGATCCTAACAAGAACAATCCACCAGCTGGAGCATTATTAGTTATTGTCACTGGGTTCGTACAGTTATCAATTGCGGATGGTACTACTAACGTTACTACTGCAGAACAGTTTGCAGTTGCTTCAGCAGTAATTGAATTAATTGTTCCAAATACTGGCCCTGTAGCGTCAATTACTTTCACCGATTGAATAAGTGTTGCGCTATTTCCTGAGGCATCAGTTGCTGTCCATGTTACTAAAGTAGTTCCAAGCGGGAAGACCCCTCCGATTGGAGCGTTGTTTGTAATCGTAATTAATGTTCCAGGACAGTTATCTGTAACTAAAGGCGTTGGCAATACTACCGTTGCAGTACATGCTATTCCTGCGTTAGTAGTTATGACAGCTACAGAACCAAATACTGGTGCTATAGTGTCTGAAACTGTAACTGTCTGAGTTGCTGTTGAACTATTTCCAAATGCATCAGTTGCTGTCCATGTCACTGTTGTTACTCCGATAGGGAAAATAGATCCAGCGGATACATTATTTGTAATCGTTACAATTCCTGAACAGTTGTCCGTTGCAGTAGCCGTTCCAATGTTTACATTGGTTGCAAAACATCCACTATTAACTGTTGTTGAAACGTTTGCTGGAACTATTAATACTGGCAATATAGAATCTTGAACCAGAATTGAAATAGGTGCAGACGATGCTGAACAACCATTAGCATTTGTAATGGTTACTGTATAGTTTCCAGTCGTATTTACGGTAATTTCTTGAGTAGTAACTCCAGTACTCCATAAGTAACTTGTACTTGTTGGAGCTGATAATGTCACCGAACTACCTGGGCAAATAGTTGTAGAACCATTTACTGTTACAACCGGAACCACAGGTGTTGGATTTACCGTTACTACAGTCGCTGCAGATGTACTAGTACATCCGTTAGCGTTAGTAATGGCAACCGTATAATTTCCTGAGGTGGTCGCTGTTATTATTTGTGTCGTTTCCCCTGAAC
>JBIHZQ010000134.1:0-3984 GCA_044231345.1 Flavobacterium sp. | reverse complement strand
TTCGCATCAGGGTTTCCCCATCCAGTCAGATTAAAAGTAACCACACCATTGGTCCCAATTAAAACTTTATTATAATTCACTCCATAAAAACAGAATGAAAAAGGCAAAGTGATTTCCTGAGAGAATTTATCATCACCGGTAACTTGTATTCTATGAGAACCTATGCCATCCCATAAATAGGGAAAACTAGGATTATAAATAATTGAACTTACTGCATAATCGTTAGTTTGTTTAATGATAGGATAAACCGCATTCAAATCTGTACAATCACCTAACTGACAAGCGGGTAATGGAGTATCAATCGTTACTTGAATTAAAGGAGCTGCTTGACCAAAAACGTTGATGCTAATAAAGGATACTAGAAAAAGTAGTAGGTAATTATATTTCATGAATGCTTCTATTTTAGAGTCGAAATTTACATAAATTATACAAATAATTAAGTTAATATTAAAATATTTTCAAATAGTATTTACATTATTATTTCTTTGATTATTATTAATATCTTTGCCTATCAAAATTAATATCAATAAAAACCTATCCATTAATGATAAACAATGAAGATTTTCATGATGAAATTGGAGACAACCATGTAGCTACTTCTGCTAATAACCCAATGCGGGACGATGCTTTTTTACTTACTGACGAAGAAAAAATTGAGCATATAAAAAAAGATGTTCAACGTATCCTTACCACATTAGGCATGGATTTGACCGATGATAGTATAAAAGACACTCCAAATAGGGTAGCAAAAATGTTTGTAAAAGAAATATTTGGAGGTTTAAATCCTGCAAAAAAACCAAATTCATCTACTTTTGAAAACAATTACAAGTATGGCGAAATGCTTGTTGAAAAAAACATAACGTTATATTCTACATGCGAACACCATTTATTACCCATCATTGGAAAAGCACACATTGCATATATTTCAAGTGGTCGAGTAATTGGACTTTCAAAAATGAATCGGATTGTTGATTTTTTTGCAAGACGTCCTCAAGTTCAGGAACGTTTAACTATGCAAATTGTTCAAGAATTACAAATTGCATTAAAAACAAAAGACGTAGCATGTGTCATTGACGCTAAGCATTTGTGTGTGAATTCAAGAGGGATTAAAGATATTGAAAGCAGCACGGTAACCTCTGAATTTGGAGGAAAATTTAAAGATCCTCAGACCAAAAGAGAATTTTTAGATTACATTAAATTAGATACTAAATTTTAAACCGATTGGATTGATTACTAAGAAAGTTTAGCCCTGATTGTAGTGAAAATCCTTTTTGTTTTTTCTTTAAAAACAAAAAGATTGAAACGAAAGCGGGAATAGCTTCAACAAAAAAATATAAAATGTCATTATTTCAAACTTATACTTTAAAAATATATAATTCACTTTCTGGGGAAAAGGAAATTTTTAGCCCAATACATCCTGGAACTATTGGAATTTATGTCTGTGGACCTACGGTTTATAGTAATGTTCATTTAGGCAATGTGAGAACATTTATGAGTTTTGATGTGATCTATAGGTATTTATTACACCTTGAATATAACGTTCGATTTGTAAGAAACATAACCGATGCAGGTCATTTAACGGATGATGGCGATGTGGAAAATGATCGATTTGTAAAGCAATCGCGGTTAGAGAAATTAGAACCTATGGAAGTCGTACAAAAATATACGGTCGATTTTCATAAAGTTTTGGATGTGTTTAATTTTTTACCCCCTACTATTGAACCTACGGCAACTGGACATATAATTGAACAAATTGAACTTACGGAAAAATTAATTGAACAAGGTTTTGCCTATGTGAGTGAGGGTTCAGTATATTTTGATGTTTTAGAATATAATAATAAGGGGTTAAATTATGGTGAATTAAATAATCGAAATGTAGAAGAATTGCTTTCTAATACTCGTGATTTAGATGGACAAACGGAGAAAAAAAACCCACAAGATTTTGCCCTTTGGAAAAAAGCTTCACCCGCTCATATTATGCGATGGAACTCGCCTTGGGGGGAAGGATTTCCAGGTTGGCATTTAGAATGTACTGCTATGAGTACGAAGTATTTAGGCGTAAGATTTGATATTCATGGAGGCGGTATGGATTTAAAATTCCCACATCATGAGTGTGAAATCGCACAAGGAAAAGCATGCAATGGAATTTCGCCAGTAAACTATTGGATGCATACCAATATGCTCACAATGAATGGCTTGCGAATGAGTAAGTCCACTGGTAATTATATACTTCCAATGGAACTCATTCATGGTAAAAATAATTTTTTTGAAAAAGAATTTCACCCAAATATTGTACGTTTTTGTTTTCTTCAGGCGCACTATCGAAGTGTGTTAGATATTTCAAATGAAGCTATGATTGCAAGTGAAAAAGGGTTTAATAGATTACTAGAAGGAATTGATTTATTAGAAACTATAGAACCGAAAGAAACCTCAACATTAGCTATTAAGTCATGGGTTTTAGCATGTTATGAAGCGATGAATGATGATTTCAATACACCCATTTTAATTGCTCATTTATTTGAGGGAATTCGATTTGTGAATGTGGTTAATGACAAACGAGAAACTATCTCTATCTCTGATTTAGAATTATTAAAAACTACTTTAACTACTTTTGTTTTTGATGTTTTAGGGATTAAAAACGAGAAAGGTTCAAATGGTGCTACTTCAACAAAATTGGAAGGCGCTGTATCTTTGCTTATTGAGATGAGAAACGAAGCCAGAGCGAATAAAAATTGGGCCTTATCTGACGAAATTAGAGATAAACTTTTAGCAATAGGAATACAATTAAAAGACGGTAAAGAAGGAACTGGTTTTAGTTATTAAAACAAAACTAATTTATTTAATAAAAATATGTTTTTAAAACTTTTTCAATATCCTTTTTTGTTACTAATTCGATTTTATCAAGTCGCAATTTCTCCTTTTACTCAAGCGACCTGCAGATTTGAGCCAACTTGTTCAAGTTATGCAATTGAAGCCTTAAAAAAACATGGTTTATTTATTGGAGGTCGATTAGCACTACTGAGAATTATTAGTTGCAATCCTTGGGGGAAAAGTGGCTATGACCCAGTACCTAAATTTGATTTAAAAACTAAAAAGAAGGAAAACAAAAATAAATAAACTGATTTCTTTTGTTTTGAATTAACCAATTAAATACTAATATTTCTATATTTTTACTGCATTATTAAAAGACAACATTATGGTTTGGAATCCTTCAGAAGGTATTGATTTAGGTTTTTTTATTGTTCGCTATTACAGTTTAATGTTTGTAATTGCATTTGGACTAGGTTGGTATATAATGAAACGAATTTTCGAGCGTGAGAATGAATCCTTCGAAAAATTAGATTCTTTATTCATCTGGACGGTTTTAGCCACCTTACTTGGAGCGCGTTTGGGCCACGTGTTTTTTTATGATTGGGAATATTTCAGAAATCATTTATTAGAAATTCTTCTACCCTTTCGTTTCACGCCTAAATTCGAATTTACTGGTTTTCAAGGATTAGCAAGTCACGGAGCTGCAATTGGAATAATAGTATCGATGTATTATTTTAGCAAAAAAATAATGAACAAACCCTTATTATGGGTGTTAGATCGAGTAGTCATCCCTGTTGCTAGTGGGGCGGTTTTTGTAAGGATTGGTAATTTTTTTAATTCTGAAATTGTAGGACATGAAACTACTTCAAGTTTCGGTATTCGTTTTATAAGAGATTACTATAGCTCACGCGATGCCGTTTATGCAACTAAAATTGCCAATCCAAATCAAGCTTATGATGCCATTGCTACTAATCCTCAATTTACTGATTTGTTAGCACAAGTTCCTGCAAAACATCCAACGCAATTGTATGAATCTATATGCTATGTTTTTGTCTTTGCCATTCTGTTTTATGCTTATTGGAAGACCAATGCAAGACAAAAACAAGGATTATTATTTGGTTTATTTTTAGTTTTATTGTGGACAATTCGTTTTTTTGTAGAATTTCTTAAAGA
>JBIHZQ010000009.1:0-35225 GCA_044231345.1 Flavobacterium sp. | reverse complement strand
ATTTTTTTTCTATTTTTGACAAAATCATAATAGAAATAAAATGAAAAAATTAATATCACTAGTCCTTGTATTACTATTTTGTTCCTCACTTCTAGCTCAAAAAAGAGAGAAAATAAAAGGATCAAAAAACGTTACTGTTGAACAAAAAGAAATTGCTGCTTTTGAAAATCTAGAGGTAGAAGATGATATTGAATTGTTTTTAGTTAAAGGCGATAAAAGTAAACTAGAGATTGAAGCTGATGACAATTTGCATTCAGTCATTGAGATTAATGCCATAGGAAAAACCCTTCGTTTAACTACTTCAAAAGAGGTTTCTGGCGCAAAAAAATTTACAATTACCATCACTTATACCTCTGATTTTAAAATGCTTGTAGCAAAACATGAATCGAAAATTACAGCACTTTCAGATTTGGAATTAGAGTCATTTACTTTTAAAACATTTGATTTTTCTAAAATATTTGCTAACGTAAAGACCAAATCATTTACTTTAATGTCAAATGATAAATCAAAAATCGAACTCAACTTAAAATCAGATTCATCTACCATAGAACTAAGTAAAAATTCAGAATTAAAAGCTTTAATTGCTTCTAATACTTTAAAGATTGATATGTATCAAAAAGCAGAGGCTAAAATTGAAGGAGATGTAATGGAACTTAAACTAAGATTGGATAACAATGCTGACTTTACAGGAAAAAATTTGATTGTAAAAAATGCTGAAATAATTGCAGAGGGAGCTACAAATTGTAAAGTAAATGTAACCACTACAGCCCAATTAGAGGCTTCGGGAAAATCAGAAATTCAATTTTATGGTGATGCCAAAATTGAACTTAAAAAATTTACAGAAAATACGGTGATTATGAAAAAATCATTATAAAAAAAGCCCCAATTTACGGGGCTTTTTTTTGACTATTCCAATGTTGCTAAATATCTCTCAGCGTCTAAAGCTGCCATACAACCTGTACCAGCTGCTGTTATTGCTTGTCGATAAACGTGATCTGCTGCATCTCCAGCAACAAAAACACCCTTTATGTTTGTTTTAGAAGTACCTGGAATATTTTCTATATAACCCGTTTCATCTAAAGTCAGGAACTCTTTAAATATTGCTGTATTTGGTTGATGACCAATGGCAACGAAAAAGCCTGTAGCTGGAATTTCAAATACGTCACCAGTAGTTTTATTATGCGCTTTAACAGCGGTTACAACTTGTCCGTCACCAATAACTTCAACGGTATCCGTATTCATTATTATGGTAATATTTTCTGTTTTGCGAACACGTGCTTCCATTATTTTTGAAGCTCTAAAGTTTTCACTTCGAACCAACATAGTAACTTTCTTACACATTTTAGATAAATAATGTGCTTCTTCACAAGCAGAATCTCCCGCACCAACAATCACAACTTCCTGATTTCTGTAGAAAAAACCATCACAAACCGCACATGCAGAAACTCCTCCGCCGGTTTTTAAGTAATGTTGTTCTGAAGGTAATCCTAAATATTTTGCGGAAGCTCCCGTTGAAATAATCACCGTTTCACAATGCAACTCTTTACTGTCATTAATCCAAACTTTGTGAATGTCTCCAGAAAAATCAACTTTGGTAGCCCAGCCTTCTCTAATTTCTGAACCAAATCGTTGAGCTTGAGCTTGTAATTGAACCATCATTTCTGGTCCAGAAACCCCATCAACATACCCGGGAAAGTTTTCAACTTCATTCGTGGTAGTCAACTGACCCCCTGGCTGTGTCCCTTGATATAATATTGGAAACATATTGGCTCTAGCCGCATAAATGGCGGCAGTGTAACCCGCTGGACCCGAGCCTATAATTAAACACTTTACTTTTTCTATTGTTTCAGACATAATGATTTATTATTCGTTTTGGTTCGGCAAAAATACATCTTTATTAAAAAAATAACTAAAAATTAGAATAGTAATTACAATGAAAATATTTAAATCTGAATGAATAAAAATTCATTTGCATAACAAAAAAATAATCCTATATTTGCAACCGCTTTCGGGGTGTAGCGTAGCTCGGTTATCGCGCCTGCTTTGGGAGCAGGAGGCCGCAGGTTCGAATCCTGCCACCCCGACAAAAAGCCGAACCAATTCGTTCGGCTTTTTTTTGTATCTATTCATAAAATAATTATTATTATTTTTGTTCTAAACTAATATACTAACCGATATGCTGATTATTGGAATTGCTGGAGGAACAGGAAGTGGAAAAACAACCGTAGTTCACCAAATAATGAACGAATTGCCTGAAACAGAAGTAGGTATTATTTCTCAGGATTCTTATTATAAAGAAACACACAATTTAAGTTTTGACGAGCGCTCGTTAATTAACTTTGATCATCCACGAGCAATTGATTTTGAATTATTAGTAGCCCATCTAAAAGAATTAAAAACTGGAAACACAATTAATCAGCCTGTCTATTCCTTCGTTATTCATAACAGAACTGACGATACAATTGTCACTCATCCCAGAAAAGTAATGATAGTTGAAGGAATATTAATATTAGCAAATCCGGAACTTCGCGAACTTTTCGATGTGAAAATATTTGTACATGCAGATTCTGACGAGCGGTTAATTCGGCGATTAAAAAGAGATATCGCAGAACGAGGTAGAGACATGGAAGAAGTGCTAAATAGATACCAAACAACACTCAAACCAATGCATGAGCAATTTATTGAGCCTACTAAAGCATTTGCCGATATTATTATTCCAAATGATAAATACAATACTGTTGCAATTGACGTAGTTAGAGCAGTAATTAATCAAAGAATATCTTAATAGTTAAATCAATTTAGATTAAATTTACCTTGTCATTTAATTAACCTTTTATTCGGTTAATAAAATTAATTTATTTCAATGAAAAACCCGCTTAATTCCATTTTCGAAAAACACCCTTGGCTGAAATTTTTAAGTAATAAATACTTATTAATCTTACTGTTTTTTGCTGCTTGGATGATTTTTTTAGATAATTATTCATTGTTAGATCATCGGGTTTTAGACCATCAAATTCAGGAATTAGAAGATAATAAAAAATACTACAAAGAAGAAATTAGCAAGGACAGTAGAAACATCAAACTTCTTAAAAATCCAACCCAAGTAGAGAAATATGCACGGGAGAAATATTATATGAAAAAAGAAAATGAAGATATTTTTATTGTTGAATTTGAAAAAGACAGCTTAAAAAAATAATAGAAAATTAAGGTATAATTGGTCGAAAAAGACGCATAAATCAACAACTATTTTTTAGCATTCCATCAATGAAAAAACAATTATTTTCTGAATTTAATCCCGTAACTTCAAAACAATGGAAACAGCAAATTCAGTTTGAATTAAACGGTGACGACTATGCAAATTCATTAGTTTGGAATTCTCCTGAAGGCATTATGGTAAAACCGTTTTATCATGCCGATGAGACGCATAATCATCTAGAAAGAACACAACAAAAATCTGGATTCTACATTTGTCAAAATATTTTTGTTTATGACATTGATAAATCTATAATTAGAGCCATTGATAGTTTAAACCGTGGTGCAGAAAGTCTCCGGTTTACTATTGATGATGAATCAATAAATATTGAAAAACTATTAAACAATTTGCCTCTAGAGAACTTAACTATTTATTTAAATTTGGGATTTCTATCATCAGATTTTGTTCTTAAAGTTTCTAAAATACTAGGCACTAAAAACACTACTATATATTATAATCTTGACCCTATAGGACAATTAGCAAAAGAAGGAAATTGGTTTAATGTCATCGAAAAAGATAACTTTGAAACATTAAAAATTCTATCAAAATCCATTCATAAAACTAGTTATTTGAGTGTTAATTCTAGCTTATATCAAAATGCAGGCGCGACAATTGTTCAAGAACTCGCTTATTCTATGGCTCACGTCAATGAGTATTTTCACCGAATTTCAAACATAGATCAAGCTATTGTATTTCAAGTTTCTGTAGGTACAAATTACTTTTTTGAGATTGCAAAACTGAGAGCTTACCGAATCCTTTTTGATTTAATTGGAAAAGAATACTCCGAAAATGCTTCTTGTCACTTATTAGTAACCCCTACTAGAAGAAACAAAACCATCTATGATTATAATGTCAATATGCTCCGAACAACCACAGAGTGCATGAGTGGAATTCTTGGTGGGGCAGATGCGATTTCTAATCTTCCCTACGATGCATTATATCATAAAGACAATGAATTTGGAGATCGAATTGCGCGAAATCAATTGCTGATTTTAAAGCACGAAAGCTACTTTGACAAAGTAGTCAATCCCACCGATGGCGCTTATTATATTGAAAGTTTAACCGCTCAAATAACAGAAAAAGCATTAGCTCTATTTAAAGATATTGAAGCAAATGGCGGATTTTTAAAACAATTAAAAGACGGAATAATCAAGCGTAAAATTGAAGAAAGTGCTTCTTGCGAACAAGAATTATTTGACACCAATAAAGAACTACTGTTAGGTACAAATAAATATCCGAATAAGCTAGACCGAATGAAGGATGATTTAGAGTTGTTTCCATTTGTAAAAGTAAAATCCCGAAAAACATTGATTACCCCAATTATTGAAAAAAGAATAGCTGAAAAAATGGAACAAGAACGTTTAAAAACAGAGTAAATCATAGACAAATGAAAAGAAAAGATTTACAACATTTATCATTAAACGGAAATCAGAAGTCTGAATTAGCTACTCGTTTTGATTCAAATACATCACAACACACTCCTAAATTCATTACTGCTGAAGGTATCGAATTGAAATCAAACTATTCAAAAAAAGACATTGAAGAGTTAGAACACATTGCCTTTGGAGCTGGATTTGCACCTAATTTGCGTGGACCCTATGCCACCATGTATGTACGCCGTCCTTGGACCATTCGTCAATACGCTGGTTTTTCTACCGCAGAAGAAAGTAATGCATTTTACAGGAGAAATCTTGCTGCAGGACAAAAAGGCTTGTCTATTGCCTTTGACCTTCCCACTCATCGTGGTTATGATTCAGATCATGAAAGGGTAATTGGTGATGTAGGAAAAGCAGGAGTTGCTATCGACACTGTGGAAGATATGAAAAAATTATTTGATCAAATTCCATTGAATGAAATGTCAGTTTCTATGACCATGAACGGAGCTGTTTTACCAATTATGGCTTTTTATATTGTAGCTGCTGAAGAGCAAGGTGTGTCTCCAAATCAGCTTTCTGGTACCATTCAAAATGATATATTAAAAGAGTTCATGGTACGAAATACTTACATATATCCTCCAGCGCCTTCCATGAAAATAGTGGCTGATATTTTTGATTACACCAGTAAAAATATGCCAAAATTTAATTCAATATCAATTTCTGGATACCACATGCAAGAAGCAGGTGCCACAGCAGATATTGAATTAGCCTACACCTTGGCAGATGGATTAGAATACATTCGAACTGGCTTGTCTACAGGCATGAAAATTGATGAGTTTGCCCCTCGATTGTCTTTTTTCTGGGCGATTGGTATGAATCACTTTATGGAAATTGCAAAATTGAGAGCGGGAAGAATGCTTTGGGCCAAGCTAGTTAAGCAATTTGACCCAAAAGACGAAAAATCTCTAGCACTTCGAACACATTGTCAAACTAGTGGATGGAGTCTAACAGAACAAGACCCGTTTAATAATGTGGCACGAACCTGCATTGAAGCAGCTGCAGCAGCTTTTGGAGGGACACAATCTTTGCACACCAATGCATTGGATGAGGCGATCGCGTTACCCACCGATTTTTCGGCACGAATAGCAAGAAATACCCAAATCTATCTACAAGAAGAAACAAAAATTACCAAAACTGTTGATCCTTGGGCAGGAAGTTATTATGTCGAAAGTTTAACCGATGAAATTACACAAAGTGCTTGGAAATTAATTGAGGAAGTCGAAGAATTAGGAGGGATGACCAAAGCTATCGAAGCGGGTATTCCGAAGCTTCGAATCGAAGAAGCTGCTGCGCGCAAGCAAGCAAGAATAGATAGTGGTCAAGATATAATTGTGGGGGTAAACAAATTCCGTTTAGAAAAAGAAGACCCTTTGCATATTTTAGATGTAGACAATCAAATGGTTCGCCAGCAACAAATAGCACAACTCAAAAAAATAAAATCAATTCGAGAAGCAAAAAAAGTAAGTGATTCACTTGAAAAATTAACTCTTTGTGCAAAAACCGGAAAAGGGAACTTACTAGAAATAGCAGTTGAAGCCGCAAGAAATAGAGCGACATTAGGCGAAATTAGTGATGCATTAGAACTTGTTTTTGGTAGGTATAAAGCACAAATTAAATCTTTTAGCGGGGTGTATAGTAAAGAAATTAAAGACGACAAAAGTTTTGAAAAAGCAAAACAATTAGCTAATGATTTTGCAAAATTGGAAGGCCGTCGCCCAAGAATTATGATTGCTAAAATGGGGCAAGACGGACATGATCGTGGCGCTAAAGTAGTTGCTACTGGCTATGCCGATGTTGGTTTTGATGTAGATATAGGTCCGCTATTTCAAACCCCAGAAGAAGCAGCAAAACAAGCGATGGAAAATGACGTCCATATATTAGGAATCTCTTCATTGGCTGCGGGACACAAAACTTTGGTGCCAAAAGTAATTGAGGAATTAAAAAACTACGGTCGAGAAGACATTATGGTGATTGTTGGGGGAGTTATTCCTGCGCAAGATTATCAATTTTTATTTGATGCTGGAGCGGTTGCCGTTTTTGGACCTGGGACAAAAATCAGCGAAGCGGCAATTACTATTTTAGAAGTATTAATTGAAGGCTTAAAATAAAAGCCACTATTATTATTTTTTAGTTTTTTTCTTAAAAATACTATGCATGCATACTAAATTTATCTATTTTTACAGTTACTAAATAAAAAAATGCGAGATGAATTATTCAAAAAAAATGCTTCGAGATGATGCATTAGCAGACAAAGTAATTGTAATTACAGGTGGTGGGAGTGGACTAGGCAAAGCCATGACAAAATATTTCATGGAGTTAGGAGCCAAAGTAGCAATAAGTTCTCGTGATTTAGAAAAACTTCAAAATACAGCCAAAGAACTAGAAACGGAAACAGGAGGACAATGTTTACCTATTCAATGCGACGTTCGACATTATGATCAAGTGGAACACTTACTTGCTGAGGTATTAAAAGCCTATGGAAAAGTTGATGTATTATTGAATAACGCTGCTGGAAATTTCATATCCCCAACCGAAAGATTATCAGCAAATGCTTTTGACACCGTGATTGACATTGTATTAAAAGGAACAAAAAATTGCACACTCGCATTTGGAAAACATTGGATTGATACCAAACAAGAAACATCAACTGTACTGAATATAGTAACTACCTATGCTTTTACAGGTTCTGCTTATGTAGTCCCTAGTGCAACTGCAAAGGCTGGAGTTCTCGCTATGACAAGAAGTTTAGCCGTAGAATGGGCAAAATACGGTATTAGAACCAATGCAATTGCCCCTGGACCTTTTCCAACTAAAGGAGCTTGGGACAGACTTTTGCCTGGCGATTTAAAAGAAAAATTTGATTTATCTAAAAAAGTACCCTTGCAGCGCGTTGGAGACCATCAAGAGTTAGCCAATTTAGCAGCCTACTTAGTTTCTGATTTCTCAGCCTATATCAATGGTGAAGTGGTGGTAATTGATGGAGGAGAATGGCTTAAAGGTGCGGGTCAATTTAATTTATTAGAGGCGGTTCCTGATGAAATGTGGGACCTGCTCGAAATGATGATTAAATCGAAAAAAAATAATTAATTTTTATTGATAATTCGGATAAAGTGCTTTAATCGGCACTTTTTTTTAGCCCTGATCGCAGTGAAAATCCCACGTCATTGTGAGGTACGAAGCAATCACGTGGATTGTAACGAAGAGCAGGAAATAGCTCCAAAAGAAATTAATAAATTAGCACAAATTAAAATTATAGTTAAAACCTTAACAATTGTTAACAAATTAGATTTTCATAAACCATAATAAATTGTATTTTTACGGTTCAAAATGTAAAAAAATAAATGGGTAAAATCATAGCAATCGCCAATCAAAAAGGTGGAGTTGGTAAAACAACAACTTCAGTAAATTTGGCAGCCTCCTTAGGGGTTTTAGAAAAAAAAGTACTGCTTATTGATGCTGACCCTCAAGCTAATGCAAGTTCAGGCCTAGGTGTTGATGTAGAAAACGTTGAGATTGGTACCTACCAAATATTAGAACATAGCCATACACCCCAAGAGGCAATTATTACTTGTTCTGCTCCAAATGTATCTATTATTCCAGCTCATATTGATTTGGTTGCTATTGAAATTGAATTAGTTGATAAGGAGAACAGAGAATACATGCTGAAGCAGGCATTGGAAAGTATAAAAGACGATTATGATTTTATCATTATTGATTGCGCTCCGTCTTTAGGATTGTTAACTTTAAATGCATTAACGGCTGCAGACTCAGTGGTTATTCCAATTCAGTGTGAATATTTTGCATTAGAAGGACTTGGAAAACTATTGAATACGATAAAAAGCATACAAAAAATTCATAACCCAAATTTAGACATCGAAGGATTATTATTGACTATGTTTGACTCAAGACTTCGATTATCCAATCAAGTAGTTGAGGAAGTACAAAAGCATTTTAATGATATGGTGTTTACTACCATTATTCAACGAAATGTAAAATTAAGCGAAGCACCGAGTTTTGGAGAAAGCATTATCAACTATGATGCAACCAGTAAAGGAGCTTCTAATTATTTGCATCTAGCACAAGAAGTTATTAAAAAAAATAGTTAATTGACATGGCACAAGCACTAAAAAAGCAAGCGTTAGGGAGAGGATTATCGGCCTTACTTAAGGATCCTGACAACGATATAAAATCCGCACAAGACAAAAATGCAGATAAAGTAGTTGGTAATATTGTCGAGTTAGAAATCAATTCGATTGAAATAAATCCATTTCAACCACGAAGCAACTTTAATGAAGAATCCCTTCAGGAATTAGCTTCATCTATTAGAGAACTAGGAGTAATACAGCCTATTACGGTTCGTAAGACGGACTTTAATAAGTACCAATTGATTTCGGGTGAGCGAAGACTACGTGCGTCAAAAATTGCAGGTTTAGACTCAATTCCAGCCTACATAAGAATCGCAAACGATAATGAGTCATTGACAATGGCTTTGGTTGAAAACATCCAAAGACACGATTTAGACCCTATTGAAATCGCTTTATCTTACCAACGTTTGATTGACGAAATCAAATTAACCCAAGAACAGATGAGTGATCGGGTGGGCAAAAAGCGTTCGACCATTGCTAATTATTTACGACTGTTAAAATTAGATCCGATTATTCAAACTGGAATCCGAGATGGTTTCATTAGCATGGGGCATGGGAGAGCAATAATTTCTATTGACGATCATGATGTTCAGTCTGCGATTTATCAAAAAATTGTAAGCCAAAATCTATCGGTTCGAGAAACTGAATCATTGGTAAAAAACTATCAAGAAAGTCAAAAACCCAAAACGGCTAGTACTACAAAAACTACTGCTTTTAAGATTAAGGAAGAAGAGAAAAAAGCAATTACTAGTTTTTTTGGAGCTAAAATTGATGTGGCTATTGCGGCTAATGGTAAAGGAAAGATTACCATTCCATTTCATTCCGAGGAAGATTTTAATCGAATTATTAAATTAATTAAAGACTAGTGTTAAAATCCTTCTACTTATTTTTATTGGCATCCCTACTTGGAAGTAATTCTTTGATTGCGCAAGAAAAAGTGGAACCGCTACTTGTGGCTAAAGACACCATAAAAAAAGTAGAAATGAATCCGTTAGCTCCTGCAAAAGGAGCATTTTATTCGGCAATTTTACCGGGGTTGGGTCAAGCATACAACAAAAAATACTGGAAAATTCCACTGGTTTATGCTGGAATTGGAACGGGTGTTTATTATTTTTCACTAAATAATGTAAAATATAAAAAATACAGAACCGCCTATAAACGAAGACTTGCTGGTTATACGGATGATGAATTTCAATATTTAGATAATACTAGATTGATATCAGGTCAACGTTTTTACCAACGAAATAGGGACATGTCAGTATTGGTGATTGTAGGGTTTTATATTATTAATATTGTAGATGCCAATGTAGATGCACATTTAATGCAATTTAATGTAAATGATCAATTATCAATTCGACCTGATTTGTATCAAAACGAAATTAATTACAAGCATAACATAGGATTAACGCTAAACTATCAATTTTAATGAAGATTGCGCTTTTAGGTTACGGAAAAATGGGTAAAGTTATAGAACGCATAGCTTTAGAGCGCGGACACGAAATTGTACTTAGAAAAAATATTTCTGATTCTTTTGAAGGCTTGTCTAATGCTGATGTTGCTATCGATTTTAGTGCACCAGATGCAGCCGTATCGAATATTTCGGCCTGTCTAACTAGTGGAATCCCCATAGTATCGGGAACTACAGGTTGGCTTGAACATTATGATCAGATAGAAGCACTTTGCATAGAGAAAAATGGAGCTTTTATTTATGGGTCTAATTTTAGTTTAGGGGTAAATTTATTTTTCGAATTGAACAACTATTTAGCAAAAATGATGTCTAAATTCAGTCAGTATCAAGCGGAAATGGAAGAAATTCATCACCTTCAAAAATTGGATGCTCCAAGTGGAACAGCGATTTCTCTAGCAAAAGGAATCATACAAAATAGCGCCTATAAAAATTGGACCTTAGAAAAAGGAAAATCCGATGAATTATATATTGATGCTAAAAGAATAGATGCAGTTCCGGGGACACACTCTGTTTATTATAACTCAGTTGTCGATTCAATCGAAATAAAACATGTGGCACACAACCGAGATGGTTTTGCCTATGGAGCGATCATCGCAGCAGAATTCCTAAAAGATAAAAAAGGAGTTTTTACTATGAAAGACGTATTAAATATTGATAATTCAGGCGTTTGATAATTTAGTTATCAACCATCAACTTTTAAATAAATAAAATTATGACACTACTTCAATGGTTTATTTTTTTCATAGTAATTCAAGTTGTTCACTTTCTGGGCACATGGAAACTATACGAAGCAGCGGGAAGAAAAAAATGGGAAGCAGCAATTCCTGTTTATAATGCAATCGTGTTGATGAAAATCATCAATCGATCTCCTTGGTGGACCTTATTGCTTTTTGTACCTGTGGTTAACCTCATTATGTTTGCTGTAATTTGGGTAGAAACACTAAGAAGCTTTGGGAAAAACACAACCCTTGATACAGTGCTAGGGGTAGTTACATTAGGTTTCTATATTTATTTTATAAACTATACTCAGAAATTAATTTACATTAACAATAGGAGTTTAACCCCAACCAATAAGACTGCAGATACAGTAAGTTCATTGCTGTTTGCTATTGTCGTAGCCACTTTAGTTCATGGCTATGTCATGCAACCTTTTAATATTCCAACCTCTTCATTGGAAAAATCATTATTAGTTGGCGACTTTTTATTTGTTAGTAAATTCCATTTTGGCGCAAGAACTCCCATGACAGCAGTAGCTTTGCCAATGGTTCACGATACAATTCCCATAATAAATAAAAAATCCTATTTGAATTGGCCTCAGTTGCCCTATTTTAGATTACCTGCTTGGCAAGAAATAAATAGAACAGACATTGTTGTTTTCAATTGGCCTGCCGACACTGTTCGTTTTTTTGGAGATAGAAATTCTATTGGAATTCGTAAACCAATAGACAAAAAATCTAATTATGTAAAACGTTGCGTTGGGGTTCCAGGTGATAGCTTATCCATAAAAGAGGGTGTGGTTTATATTGATGGTAAAATTATGCCAATGCCCGAAAGAGCAAAACCTCAATATTCGTATTATGTAACTACTGACGGTTCTGGATTTGACCCAAATTACCTACTGAAGGAATTACACATTACCGATCCGATATACGTAGATCAACGTATGCCAAACACTTTTTATTTCAAAGCACTGACAGAAGAATCTGCCAATAGATTGAGACAAAATCCGATGGTGAAAAACGTACAACGTTCTATTTCTCATGAACCAGAAGCAGCAATTTTCCCATTTAATACCAATTGGAATGTCGATAACTTAGGCCCAATTTACATTCCTCAAAAAGGAAAAACGGTGGCAATAAATACTAAATCGCTTCCCTTTTATAAAACCATAATTTCGGAATATGAAAAAAATGACTTACAAGTTAATAGAGACGAAATTAGAATTAATGGACAATTGGCTACAACCTATACCTTTAAACAAAATTATTACTGGATGATGGGTGACAATCGCCATAACTCAGAAGATAGTCGCTATTGGGGATTTGTGCCAGAAAATCATATTGTTGGAAAACCCGTATTTATTTGGATGAGTATTGACGGAATTAACTATGGTATAAAAAATTGGAAAATCCGTTGGGATCGATTGTTTACAACTGTTAGTGGTGATGGGCAACCACAATCCTATTTTAAATATTTTTTATTAGCTTTGATTGCTTATTTTGGAATTAGCTATTTTATTAATAAACGAAAAGAGAATAAGAACTAGTAAAATAGTATAAAGCCGAAAGTAAAGATTTCAATTAACTGAACTTTTTTACTTTCGGAATTATGACATTAAAACTTTGGATTTATATGAATGCTTTACTTCATCCCACCTACTTCCCATCTATAAGTCATTTTGTGGCGATGGTGCAATCTGAAACTATTACGTTTGAAATAGAGGATAATTATCAAAAACAAACCAATAGAAATCGAACTTATATTTATAGTCCAAACGGAATTCAATTACTAAATATCCCGGTAAAACACACTAAAGAAAGCCACCAAAAGTATAAAGATATAAAACTTGAAACTGCATTTGATTGGCAAAAACAACACTTCAAATCACTAGAAGCCGCTTATCGAACATCTCCTTTTTTTGAATATTTTGAAGATGCTATTCAACCTATATTCAATAAAAAACATACTTTTTTAATGGATTTGAATTTCGAAACTATTAACATAATTTCCCAATGTCTAGGTTGGAAGATTGCCTATCAAAAAACTTCTGAATATTTTCATGAGGCCACTACTTTTTCAGATTACAGAGATTTAGCCAATGGAAAAAAAGACACTCATTCGTTTGAATCCTATACCCAAGTATTCCATGAGAAGCATGGATTTTTAAACAATTTAAGTGTTCTAGATTTATTGTTTAACGAAGGACGTTTTGCGTTGGATTATTTAAAGCAACAAAAATTATAATTGCTATTGCATAGACAATCTCGTGATTATTGGAAAATGATCTGAATTAACAAATTCAGGGAAATTAGTAAATGATTTTACTTTCATCTTGTTATCGGCAAAAATATAGTCAATACGGGCTGGATAATATTTAAAACTATAGGTAGACCCAAAACCTTGTCCAGCCTCTTCAAAACAATCTAGTAAATTTCCTTTAACGCTCCGGTACACGTACGAGTAGGCACTATTGTTCATGTCTCCACAAATGATAATTGGGTACTCACACTCTTTTTTATGATTCATAATAATCTCCGCTTGCTGCTGCTGTTTTCTAAACGCGCGACTAATTCGTTTTAATAAAATTTGTGATTTATCTTGATTTAATCCTTCTATATTTTCGGAAATTTCATTCACATCGGGAGAAATTTTAATAGATTGCATGTGCATATTATAAACCCGAATAATATCTTTCCCTTTTTTAATATCTGCATAAACAACACTATTATTGGAATTGGGTAACAATAAATTACCTTCATCTAAAATAGGATATTTAGAGAAAATAGCCTGTCCCGTTTTTATTTTTTTTCCCTGCATGAAGACATACTTATATGGATATACTTTTAAATCAATTGTTGTTGAGGTGGAGTATTCTTGTAAGCATAGGATATCTGGGTTTTGTTCATTCACAAACTTTAAAATTTCTTCTGGGACATAATCATCATCGAGCCATTTGAACAAATTAAATAAACGAACATTATAACTCATTACTACAAAATCTTGTTCTTCTTTAGGTAAATCTGTTGCAGAAAATTTATAAAATTTATTAATAAATGTAATTCCCATTAATAAAACTAAGGCAGGAAGTAGTAGTTGCTTTTTTAATTGAAGTAACCAATAACAAAAGAAGAGTCCATTTAATAATAAAAATAAAGGCAAAATAAGTGTTAAAACAGATAATATAGGAAATAATTTCGGTGCCAAAAAAGGAAGTACATAGGCGCTAAAGGTTATTATAGCCAGCACTATATTAATAATAAATACTCCTTTATTAAACCATGAAAGTTGTTTCATATTATTTGCATTCTCAATTTTGGGCGATGCCAAATTACAAAATTATTTGCCTGCTTTAAATAAAAAATCTTTTTCTTCAGCGGTTAAACTATCATATCCTGACAAACTTATCTTATCTAAAATTTCATCTATTTGTTGCTGCTGCTTATCTTTAGTAATAATTTTAGAGGGCTTTTGCGATGGCGTTTGATAGGTCCGATGTACTTTTTTAAAGGGAGTTCTCTTCTTTCTCCCAAATTGAGTGGCAAAAAAATCTAGTATTGCCGTAAACCAACCACAAACATCTGTTCCTTTTTTTATTTGCCATACGTACAAATAACCAAAAAGTGCTCCACTCAAATGTGCTAAATGTCCACCGGTATTATTAAGTGGCAATTGGATTAAATCCAATACAACAAAGAGAAGTGCTAAGTGCCATAACTTTACACTTCCAAAAAAGAGCAGTCTAATTTGTAACAAAGGGGCATATGAAACTGTGGCGAAAAGGATTGCCATAACTGCCGCGGAAGCGCCAACCATAGTGGTACTTTGATGAGTCAACGCAGGAAAAAACATATAACTCAAAATATATAAAATTCCAGAAAAAAGGGCACTTACAAAAAATAGACTTACCAATTGTTTTTGAGTAAAAAAAGTCAAAAATAATCTTCCTGAAAAATGGAGCATCATCATGTTAAAAAGCAAGTGCAATATACCCGAATGAAAGAAGGCATAGCTAATTAAAGACCAAGGTTTTACCAGTAAATCAAAAGGGTTGGTTGATAAACTAAAATAGTTTAAGTAGTCTATTTTTAAATTGAACAACGACAAAATACCAAATACACTTGCTGGAATAATAAAAAGAATTACATTCCAAAAAATTAATTTTGTAATTACATCCCCAATTTTAAATTGCAATTTTAAATCATCTAGAATACTCATAAACTTAAATATAATTTTATTTAATTATAATTTTTAATTGGAAAATGTGATTAATTCCAACGATTAGAGTTGAACTGATTTCTCTTCCAATACCACATCATTATGAAGCCTACAAATGCGCCACCAACATGAGCAAAATGGGCAATTCCTCCACCGAAAACAGAAAATCCAGTAACCCCAGAAAATAAATCTAACCCAACAATTACGGGGACAAAATATTTTGCTTTTATTGGAATCGGTAAAAAAATCATCATTAATTCAGCATTGGGAAACATAAAGGCAAAGGCTACTAAAATACCATAAATTGCTCCTGAAGCTCCAACTGCAGGGGTAATAAAGGCACTTATAAAGTTTTGAAAATCAGATAAAGGAAGTAATTCCTGCCAACGAGTATCTATTTTTCCTTGATTTAAAATAGTAATAATATCCGTTTTTGAAAACCCTTCAGCCACCAATGCATTCATCCCTGAGTGGAAAAAATAGTAATTAGAAGCCAAATGGATTAGTCCTGCCCCTAAACCACATGAAAGGTAAAAAAACAAGAATTTTTTGGCGCCCCAAAATTGCTCTAAAGCAGTTCCAAAAGAATATAATGCGAACATATTGAAGAAAATATGCATCACTCCACCATGCATAAACATGTGCGATAGCAATTGCCAGTATTCAAAATTTACATTTTCAGGATAATACAAAGACAAGTACTTGTAGCCTACTTCACCAACAAGTTGTGTTCCAGCAAAAAAAATAATATTAATAATGATTAATTGCTTAACCGTTTCGGTCATTTCTCTCATAATTCAAATTTTTTGTCAATATCCTCCACTCGAATCGTTACAAAGGTCGACTTCTGAAAGGGAGAACTATTGGGTTCTTTACATGCAAAAAGGCCATTAACCAAATTCTCTTGTTCCTTTTCAGTTAAATACATTCCTGTTTTTACCGCTAAACTTTTCGCCAATGACTTGGCAATACTATCATTTTGACTAAAACTGCTAACGGGTATTCCGTCTTGCAAATCGGCTAGTAGTTGTTCTAAAACGGTTGAAACTTCACTTTCAGAAATAGTAACTGGTATTCCAGAAATAATAATATGATCTTCTCGTGCATCTTCAAAGATAAAACCCATTGTAACTAATGAAAGTTGTAATTCTGCTATTAATTTCATTTCATTTTTTGAAAAAAATAAATTCAATGGAAATAATAACTGCTGACTTGAGGCTTCTCTAACCGTCATATTTGTTAAAAACTGTTCATACAAAATTCGCTGGTGTGCCCGATGCTGATCTATCAGAATCATTCCAGATTTTATTGGGCTTACAATATATTTTTTATGGATTTGATACGTTCTTTTTTTAGCTTGATCTACTTCATTTTCAACAAATAAAGAACCTACAATAGCTTCGCTTTCAAACTCAACATCGGTAGATTGTGAAAGCAGTTCTGAATCTTGTTTTAAACCTACATACAGACTTTCCCAGTTTGAGGTGCTCTCCATTTTTCGATAATTATTACCAACGCTTTTAGCTGAAATCTCATCTGAAAACGGATTGAAACTTCCATTGAATTGTACGTTGGGTGGTGCAGCAGCTTTTTCTTTGTAATCATAGGGCGTGTCCAAATTCGAATCTCTTTCAAAGTCCAATAGAGGTGCCACATTGAATTGTCCTAAACTGTGTTTTACTGCAGATCGCAAAATAGCATATAATGCATGTTCATCATCAAATTTTATTTCTGTTTTGGTGGGATGTATATTAATATCAATGGTGTGTGGCGGAACATTTAGAAAAAGATAATAGGAAGGTTGAGCACCATCTTTGAGCAAACCCTCATAGGCGGATAGGATAGAATGATGTAAATACCCGCTTTTAATAAATCGATCGTTGACAAAGAAAAATTGTTCTCCTCTGTTCTTTTTTGCAAATTCAGGTTTTCCTACAAATCCTTGAATGGTAATAATTTCCGTATCCTCCTGAACTGGCACCAATTTTTCATTGGTTTTACCCGCAAAAACATTGACTATTCGTTGTCTAAAATTTGATTGTGGCAAATTAAACAATTCACTTCCATTGTGATAAAACGTAAAATGTATCGTAGGATGTGCCAAAGCAACTCGTTGAAATTCATCGATTATGTGGCGCAATTCAACCACTTCGGATTTTAGAAAATTGCGACGAGCTGGAATATTAAAAAAAAGATTTTTTACAGCAAAAGAGGTTCCTTTCGGCAAAACAGCAACATCCTGTAGCATTAATTTACTCCCTTCAATTACGATATGCGTTCCTAACTCTTCTTGCTCTTGCTTCGTTTTCATTTCTACATGGGCAATCGCAGCAATAGAAGCTAATGCTTCACCTCGAAATCCTTTGGTGTTTAAAGAAAATAAATCTTCGGCTTGGCGTATTTTAGAAGTAGCATGCCGTTCAAAACACAATCTTGCATCCGTAACATTCATTCCAATTCCGTTATCAATTACCTGAACTAACGATTTACCTGCATCTTTAATAATTAATTTTACATCAGAAGCTTTAGCATCTACAGCGTTTTCCAATAATTCTTTTACCACTGATGCAGGACGCTGAACAACTTCTCCAGCGGCAATTTGATTGGCAACATGATCAGGTAATAATTGAATAATGCTGGACATTAAAATTGTTTTTGTTAATGAATGATGTTTTTCTTTAGCCTGAATTTTTAGGAAAAACCAAAGTGATACAAATTTATGAAATATTGAGTGGAATAGTGCTAACTTACTACTAAAAAAGAAAAAACCCACTTTTTAGTAAAGTAGGTATTAATGATTGTAACTTTTAACAATTAGGCTTGTTGTCTCAAATAGGCCATTTTTATTGCAGCAATAGCCGCTTCAGTCCCTTTATTTCCATGAATACCCCCACTCCTATCGATAGACTGTTGTTCGGTATTATCAGTTAATAAACAAAAGATTACTGGAACATCCAATGCTACATTTAAGTCCTTAATTCCTTGTGTAACCCCTTCACAGACAAATTCAAAATGCATTGTTTCGCCTTTAATTACACATCCAATAACAATAACTGCATCTACATTTTGAGATTCAATCATTTTTTTTGCACCATAAATAAGTTCAAAACTTCCAGGTACATTCCATCGAAAAATATTTTCAATAGCAGTTCCACAATCTAGCAAAGCGGCTTCTGCTCCAGAAAATAGGCATTCCGTAATGTGATTATTCCACTCTGAAACAACAATCCCAAACCGAAAATTTTTCGAATTTGGGATTGTGCTTTTATCGTAGTTAGATAAATTTTTATTTGCCGTAGCCATATCTTTTTGTTTAGAGCAATAAAATTAATTAAACCAAATCAAGATTAATTAATCTACGTCTGAATTATTGTGCCAAACCAATCAGAGCATCAATACTTCCTGCTTCTGGGCTTGCTTCGTATTTTTCTTTTATTTCGGTAAAATACTTTAAGGCATCTGCTTTATTGCCTAATGTCAAAGCGGTTCGTCCTGCTTTTAATAAAAAACGAGGAGTCGTGAAATCGTTTTTATTACTTTCTGAGGCTTTAACATAAAAAGAAAGTGCTTCTTTTTGATTGTTTTGCTGTGCATAAGCATCTCCTATGGCTCCAATTGCTAGCGTACTTAAAACTACATCTTTAGAATTAAATTTTTCTAAGTATTTGATTGCTTCAAGATATTTACCAGTATTTAAGTAGGCCATACCTGCATAATAATTAGCTAAATTCCCTGCATCTGTCCCTGAATATTTTTCAGCAATATCAATAAAACCAAATTTTCCTTCGGAACCTTTTAAAGATAAATTATAAAGTGAGTCACTTTTTACTCCATCAGTAGCTTTTTGAAAATTCTGTTGAGCTACAAACATTTGATCAGCAGCATCGTCCTCTTTAGGTTCTGCAACAAATTTTTGAAATAAAACATATCCCACAGTAATCAATGCAATTACAGCAACCACCCCAAAAATAACTTTTTGGTTTTTAGCAATCCATTCTTCTGTTTTAGAAGCTGTTTTGTCTAACGAATTAAATACACCAGCAGTTGTGCTGTCTTTCTCATCAACAATTACATTTTCAATTAAATCGTCGTTTTCTTCTTTTGCTTTTGGTGTTTTATATCCTCTTTTATTATATGTTGCCATTTTTTTTAATTTAGTGAGTGGCAAAAATAAAATTTTTATTCAAACCCACATAAAAAATATGCTTTTAAATTCAAAAAAAATAAAATTTATTACATTTTGACAGCGATTTTAAAAAAAATAATTGAAAATAACCAAACTTAGATTATCTCGAAATTTTTCAATAATTTGCACTCGCTAAAACAGTCCTTTAAATTAAAAATAAAGTCTTCATTATCAGACTAATTGCCCATGTATTTAAAAAAAATATCAGTATTCAATTATAAAAATTTTACGGAAGCGAATTTTGAATTTGATTCTAAAATAAATTGCTTCGTTGGAAAAAATGGAATTGGCAAAACCAATGTACTCGATGCAATCTATCATTTAGCTTATGGGAAAAGTTATTTTAATCCTTTAGCTGTTCAAAATATTAAGCATGGAGAGGAGTTTTTTGTAATTGATGGTGAATTTGTGAAAGACAATCGAGACGAACAAATTGTATGCAGCCTGAAAAAAAATCAGAAAAAAATATTAAAGCGAAATGGAAAACAATATGAAAAATTTTCTGAGCATATTGGTTTCATTCCGCTAGTAATGATATCGCCCTCAGACAATGATTTAATTGCAGAGGGAAGTGAAACAAGAAGAAAATTTATTGACAGCATTCTAGGTCAATTGAATAGAGATTATTTACAAAAACTCATTCAATACCAAAAGATTATTAGTCAACGCAATGCGCTTTTAAAATATTTTGCTTTAAATCATGTATTCGAACCAGACACATTATCCATTTATAATGAACAGCTTAATGATTTGGGACAGTACATTTTTGAAAAAAGAAAGGAATTTCTAACTCACTTTATTCCCATTTTTAACAAACATCACCAAACAATAACGGGTAAAGAAGAAGAAGTTCAGTTGGTATACGAAAGTCAGTTATTTGAATGTGATACTTTAGAATTATTAAATCAAAATATCTCTAAAGACAGAGCCCTTCAGTATACAAGTGTTGGAATTCATAAAGATGATCTGTCTTTTGAAATCAATCATTATCCAATAAAAAAATTTGGTTCTCAAGGACAACAAAAATCTTTTTTAATTGCGCTAAAGTTAGCCCAATTTGAATTTGTAAAAAAACAAAGTGGTCAAAAACCAATCTTACTATTTGATGATATTTTTGATAAATTAGACGAAAATCGAGTAGGAAAAATAATTGATATGGTTAATGAAGCAGCGTTCGGACAACTGTTTATTTCTGATACTCATTCTGAACGTACAGAAGCAATTTTAAAATCTACTCAACAGAGTTATCGGATATTTTCTATGTAATCCTTCGAAAATTTGTATTTTTACCTCAATTAAATTCAACCAAATGAAAGCAACACTTTTTACCTTATTTTTTATCGGATTATTTGCTTCAAGTTGCACGAGTCAAACACCAAAAAATGTCCAAGTCATTGAACCAAATGCATTTGCTGAAAAATTAAACAATACCCAAAATCCTCAGCTAATAGATGTTAGAACTCCAGAAGAATTTGCAGTAGAGCATCTTAAAAACGCAACTAATATTAACTGGAATAGTCCAGACTTTATTGCTAATGTTGAAAAATTAGATCAATCAAAACCCGTTTTTGTTTATTGCAAAGTTGGCGGAAGAAGTAGTCAAGCTGCAGCCAAATTAGCCGAATTAGGATTCAAAGAAATCTATAATTTAAACGGGGGTATAATGAAATGGACTGGCGAAAAAATTTCAGATTCAACATCAATAACTACTGGATTTTCATTTAATGACTATTTAAAATTAATTAACTCCGATAAGAAAGTGGTTGTTAATTTTTTTGCTGAATGGTGTGCACCATGCAAAAAAATGACTCCTTATATGATTAAACTTGCTGATGAGTTGAAAGGCAAAATACAACTCTATCGTTTAGATGCAGATCAAAACAAGGGCGTGGTTGATTCTTTAAAATTAGATGGATTACCTGTAATAATAATTTATGAAAACGGAAAAGAAGTTTGGAGACATACGGGATACCTTTCGGAAGAAGCACTAAGAAAACAGCTGTAATATGATCACAAAAGAAGCACTACACTTTATTGAAGATTTAATCGCAAATAACAATACCGATTGGATGTACGCTAATAAAAAAAGCTATGAAAATTACAAAAAAGACTATCATTCCTATGTAGCTTCAATTCTGAATCTTATGAAGCCTTTAGACCGAACCCTTGAAGCATTGGAAGTAAAAAACTGTATTTTTCGAATTAATAGAGACATCCGTTTCTCTAAAGACAAATCGCCTTATAAGACTTACATAGGAGTTTGGCTTTCGCAAAATAAAAATCAAAAAAGTAGCCCCGGATACTATATTCATTACGAAAAAGGAAATTCTTTTATTGCAGGTGGAGTCTGGTGTCCAGAATCAAATGAGTTGAAAAAAATTAGAAAAGAAATCAATTTTTTCTATGAGGATTTACAAACTATTGTTTCCGATAATAAATTTAAAAAAGTATTTAAAGAACTTACTTCTGACGAAAATAATAGGCTGAAAAAAGCACCTAAAGATTTCGATCCCAATCATCCAGCGATAGCATTTTTAAAATTAAAAAGTTTTACAGCGAGTATAAAAATTGAAGATAAAGAATTTATATCTCCCGATTTTACTCAAAAAATAGCTCAAAAATTAATCTTACTTAAACCTTTGAACGATTTTCTGAGTCGGGCGCTTGATTCAGAGGAATAATTGAAAATGATTCATTACAATGGAAATACACTCAAATTTCTCCTTAAAAAAATTTAACACTTTTGGCATTGAAGCAAAAGCAAAACAGTTTGTTGCTGTTCGTTCAAAAAGCGAATTAATCCAACTTCTAGAAACTCATTCTGAAACAACTAAATTTATTTTAGGTGGGGGTAGTAACATGCTTTTAACAAAAGACATTGATGCGTTGGTAATTCATATTGACATTAAGGGAAAAAAAATTATTGCTGAAGATGACGATTTTGTCTGGGTAGAAAGTAATTCGGGTGAAAATTGGCACGAATTTGTATTATGGACTCTAGACCAAAATTTTGGTGGGTTAGAAAACATGTCACTTATTCCAGGAAATGTTGGGACTACACCCGTTCAAAATATTGGTGCCTACGGGACCGAAATAAAAGATACATTGGTTTCCTGTGAAACAGTAGCAATAGTAGATCAAAAATCTAGGACTTTTTTAAATCACGAATGCCATTTTGGATACCGAGAAAGTGTGTTTAAAAATGAACTAAAAGACCTCTACATCATAACCTCTGTAGTTTTTAAACTCACTAAACAAAATCATAAAATTAATACCGCGTATGGTGATATTGAAGCAATATTAAATGCTAATGGGGCAGCCATTCCTTCGCTCAAGGAAATTAGTAATGCGGTAATTGCCATAAGAAAAAGTAAATTACCCGATCCTAAAGAACTAGGTAACAGTGGTAGTTTCTTCAAAAATCCGATAATTTTAAAAAGTGAATTCGAAGAAATAAAAAATAAGTTTCCCGAGATGAAATATTTTGAAGTATCAGAATACGAAGTTAAAATTCCCGCAGGTTGGCTTATTGAACAAGCTGGATTTAAAGGCAAACGCTTTAATGACGCAGGAGTACACGAAAAACAAGCTTTAGTATTAGTAAATTATGGAGGAGCAACAGGTCATGAAATTTTAGCCCTTTCCCAAATGATTCAACAGCGTGTTTTTACACTTTTTGGTATAAAAATTGAAGCAGAAGTTAATGTAATTTAAGTTACCCTTTTGATAAAAAATAATACCTAATTAGTGTTTAAAATTTACTTTTGAATTCATACCTTTGCCTTCGATTTTTTTATAACAAATACGCAACTATGCCAACAATTTTAATGTGTCTTTTCATTCTATTTATTGGAATTGTAATCCTGCAATTTATATACTATGTCTTGCTTTTTGGTAATTTTTCATTTTCCAAAAAACAAAATACTACATTAAAAAAAATTTCAATTTCTGTAATTGTCTGTGCGAAAAATAATGAAGAACAAATCATCAATTACTTTCCATTATTGGCGGCTCAAGAATATCCTGATTTTGAGATTATTTTAATTGACAATGCTTCCAGCGATACAACCTTAGATATTTTTGAAGAATTTGAAAAAAAATACGATTCCGTTAGATTGGTAAAAGTAGAAAATAATGAAGCTTTTTGGGGCAATAGAAAGTTTGCTTTGACTCTTGGAATAAAGGCCGCAAAAAAAGAATATTTACTTTTTACTGACGCCGATTGTTTCCCAAAATCAAAAGATTGGATATCTCAGATGAGTTCCCAATTTACACTTCAAAAAACGATTGTATTGGGCTACCATAGTTTTGAAAAAATACCTGGCTCGTTTTTAAATAAAATCATTAGATTTGAAAATGTTTTGGCTGCGACTCAATACTTTTCTTGGGCAAAATTAGGAAAGCCATTTCGCGGAATCGGTAAAAATTTAGCCTATAAGAAAGACGAATTTTTTAAAGTAAATGGATTTATTGATCATATGAAAATTCGTTCTGGTGACGATGAATTATTCATCAATCAAGTGGCTGATTCAAAAAACACCGCTATTTGCTCCTCCCCTGAAAGCTTTACGTATTCAAAACCTAAATCTTCCTATAAAGATTGGAAAGAACAAATCAGAATTCAGGCCGCTACCTCAACTTATTTCAAAGGCTTTGACCAAGCACAATTACGGCTATTTTTTATTACCCAATTGTTGTTCTTTTTAGCACCCATTTTATTACTCATTTTCCAATATCAATGGATAACCGTTGTGAGTTTAATTGGATTCCGATACTTATTCGTTGGAATATCTCTAGGTTTTTCGGCTGGAAAACTTCAAGAAAAAGATGTAATGTATTGGTTTCCAATAATAGAATTAATTCTTATTTTCACACAACTAAAAATTTACTCAGCTAATATTTACTCAAAACCCATCCATTGGAAATAAATCAACACATAGAAAAGGCAAAAAAAAGTGATCAGGCTGCTTTTACCTTTTTATTGGATTACTATTGGAATGAAGTATACGGTTTTATGCTTATTCGAACAGAAAATGAGACCGATGCTGAAGATATAACTTTAGTGACATTTGCAAAAGCATTTGACAAAATTACTACTTATAATTCCGAATTTCAGTTTAATACATGGCTAATTTCTATTGCCAAAAACGTACATATTGATTTACTTAGAAAGAAAAAATCTTCCTTGCATACCACTTCTTGCGAACAAGAAAATGATCAAGCGTATAAAGTAGCTGATACTTCTCCATCGGCAGAAGATTCTTTAATTATTGAACAGAATTTGTCCCAGTTATTACAATATATTAAAGAATTAAAACCCCATTATCAAGAAGTTATCCAACTGCGTTATTTTCAAGAAATGAGTTATCAAGAAATTGCTAATCAGTTGGATGAACCATTAAACAATATAAAAATAAAATTACTAAGAGCTAAAAAATTACTTGCCGAAATTATCAAAAATAAGCGATAAATTATTTTTACATTATTATTTCACCTTCCGAAACAATATCTTCATTCCATTTTGCGTTATTATTTAATAAATTTCTTGCACATGAATTGACGACTACTTAACCATAAAAACTAAAATTATGTCAAAAGTGTGTCGAAATGAAAACAGATGGATCAACCTTGTTTTTGAAGGAAGAAACAAAGAATATGGTGCGTATCAATTGCGCAAAGACGATGTGAAAACTACCAGTAAAGCTTTCTTTTTCGGCTTGGTATTTGTCACTACCTTGTTTTGTATCGGTCTCATTTTAAGTTCATTTGGCGAAAAACCAATTGAAAAACAAACGACTGAAGATTCCCCGCAACTAAAACTTGTTACGTTCAAAAGTGAACTCAAAAAAATTCCTGAAAAAAAAGTAACTTCTGTTAAAAAACCAAAATTGAACTCAGAAGTGAAAGTTCCAATAAAATTTCACCCTATAGTTTCAATTGTTCCAAAAGTTGTAGACCAAACCCCAGTCAAAACAACGACTAATGGAACGGATAGTAATTTAACCATTGGCAATGCCAACACTGGTTCCTTGACTGACAATAGCGGAGCTACTAACGTGGATGAAATTGGAATGGCCACTAATAAAGAACCATTTAGTTCAGGAGCCCTAGATCAACTTCCTGAATTTCCAGGCGGAATAGCTAAATTCTATAGCTATGTGGGTTCAAATTTTGAAAAACCAGAAATAGACGTCTTAAAAAAAATAAGAATAGAGGTGTACTTCGTTATTGAAACGGACGGATCTATGACTAATATTCTAGTAAAGCGAAATCCTGGATATGGATTAGAAAAAGAGGCAATTCGAGTACTAAAATCGCTTAAAACGAAATGGACGCCAGGAATAATAGATGGCATAGCAGTTAGAACAAGTTATGCCTTGCCAATAATTATTGAGTTTCAGTAATCATACATCTAAACTGATAAATACATAAGTAGTTTCATTGAATGTTTTTAAAAATTAAATTTTAAGAAATGTCTAAATGAATTAATGAAACTACTTTACTTATCTTTGCACTTTAATTATAAAATATGGAAACAGTTCTAGATACTGCATTACCTATTGGAAAACCCAAATGGCTCAAAGTTAAGCTACCCATCGGTCAAAAATATACTGAACTCCGTGGTTTAGTTGATAAATACAGCTTAAATACTATTTGCACCTCAGGAAGCTGCCCGAATATGGGAGAATGTTGGGGAGAAGGAACTGCTACTTTTATGATTTTAGGAAATATTTGTACCCGTTCTTGTGGTTTTTGTGGTGTAAAAACCGGACGTCCAGAAACTGTTGATTGGGATGAACCCGAAAAAGTAGCTCGCTCAATAAAAATAATGAATATTAAACACGCTGTAATAACAAGTGTGGACCGAGACGATTTGAAAGATGGAGGCTCAATCATTTGGATTGAAACTATAAAAGCCATCAGAAGAATGAATCCAAACACTACATTAGAAACATTAATTCCTGATTTTCAAGGAATTGAAATAAATATAGACCGAATTATTGAAGCAAATCCAGAGGTTGTTTCACACAATATTGAGACGGTTCGTCGGTTAACAAGAGAGGTTCGAATTCAGGCAAAATACGATCGAAGCATGGACGTATTAAAATACTTAAAAGCTCAAGGCATCAACAGAACAAAATCAGGAATCATGCTTGGATTAGGAGAAACTGAAGAGGAAGTTATTCAAACCTTACATGACTTGCGCGATGCAAACGTTGACGTGGTGACTATCGGTCAATATTTACAACCAAGCAAAAAACATTTACCCGTAAAAGAATATATTACACCCGATCAATTTGCTAAATATGAAAAAATCGGATTAGAATTGGGATTCCGTCATGTTGAAAGTGGTGCCCTGGTTCGTTCTTCCTACAAAGCACAAAAACACATCCTATAATTATTTTGAATTCTAAATTTTAAATGAGCATAAAAACAAGAATTGCAATTAATGGATTTGGTCGAATTGGGCGCAATTTATTTCGACTGCTTTTAAATCATCCTTCAATAGAAGTTGTGGCTATTAATGATATTTCCGACACCAAAACCATGTCGCATTTGTTGAAATACGATAGTATTCATGGAGTTTTACCACTGACTTGTACTTTTAATGACCATTCAATCATTGTAAACGGGAAATCCTATCCTTTTTTTCAAGAAAAAAATATTTTAAATTTAGATTGGAAAAATCTGTCGGTTGATATTGTCATTGAATCTACTGGAAAATACAGAACATACGAAGAAATTAATGCCCATATTTTAGCTGGAGCCAAAAAAGTAATTCTCTCAGCTCCCTCTGAAGTTGATTCAATCAAAACAGTAGTACTAGGAGTTAACGAACACATTCTTGATGGAACAGAAGTTATTGTTTCCAATGCAAGTTGCACCACGAATAATGCCGCTCCGATGGTAAAAATAATCAATGATTTGTGCGGAATCGAGCAAGCGTATATCACAACGATTCATTCCTATACAACGGATCAAAGTTTGCATGACCAACCCCATAAAGATTTGCGTAGAGCACGTGCAGCTAACCAATCTATTGTTCCAACAACAACGGGAGCTGCCAAGGCCTTAACAAAAATATTTCCCGAATTAGATACTAAAATTGGAGGTTGTGGCATTCGTGTTCCCGTTCCAGATGGCTCGTTAACTGATATTACCTTCAATGTAAAAAGAACTGTTTCTATCGCCGAAATTAATGCCGCATTTGAGTTGGCTTCCAAAACTAACTTGAAGGGAATTCTAGATTATACAGAAGATTCAATCGTTTCTGTTGACATTATTGGAAACAAAAATTCCTGTGTTTTCGATTCACAATTAACTTCTGTTATTGATAAAATGGTTAAAGTTGTGGGTTGGTACGATAATGAAATAGGCTATTCTTCCCGAATTATTGATTTGATATTATATATTTCAAACTAGTAATTCAGAATCAATTCTTTTATCAATTTTCTGACTTTCGGTTCTGCTTTTTGAGCTGCATCTAATACTTCTTTGTGGGTAATTGTTTCGATGCTTTCTTCGTTTCCAATATCGGTAATCACTGAAATTCCAAACGTTTCTAAATTCATATGACGCGCAACTATAACCTCGGGAACAGTTGACATTCCAACACAATCAGCAGATAGAATTTTAACCATTCGATATTCCGAAAGTGTTTCAAAAGTAGGTCCTTGCAACCCTAAATATACTCCTTCTTTTACTTCAATGTTTAGGTTTCTAGCCAATTCCTTTGCTTTTGCAATCATTTTTCGAGAATACGGTTCGCTCATATTCACAAATCTTGGTCCGAAACGTTCGTCATTTATTCCTCGCAAAGGATGGTCGGGCATCAAATTAATATGGTCGGTAATAAGAACAATATCGCCAACCAAATAATTAGCATTGACCCCACCAGAAGCATTAGAAACAATCAACTTATCAACCCCTAAGTATTTCATTACGCGAACGGGAAAAGTAACTTCTTTCATTGAATATCCTTCATAATAATGGAAACGACCTTGCATTGCTACTACTTTTTTATTTCCAATCGTCCCAAAAACCAATGCCCCTTCATGTCCTTGAACAGTTGCAATAGGAAAATTTGGGATTTCCAAATAAGGCAAAGAAAATTCAATTTTGATGTCCTCTGTAAAACTTCCTAAACCCGAACCTAGAATCACACCATATTCTGGAGAGAAATTGGTTTTTTCCTTAATATATTTAACCGTTTGTTGAACTAATTCCCACATTATTTAAATTTTAAAAATTCATAATTCACTTCCATAAATAAACCAATGCCGCTATTTCTTTCAAATGTAAAAATAATTGCAGCGATAAAACATACTTTATATCTTATTTTTATTTTTTAATTAAACCTTTTATATTTAATATTATCCAACAATAAAAAACCATACCCATGCTAAAAAAAATATCACTTTTAATTGTTATTGGACTTCTATTTAGTAATTGCGGAAGCTCCGATTCAGACTATCAAGAAATTATTTTGTTTACAAACAGTAAAATTGCTTTTGGTTCGAATATTGATTTTGAAGCATTGGACAATTATGCCAATCAAACTATTCCAAACTACATTCTCAAAGACAACACTAATGGAAACGCAATTACGGATAAAGGAGCAACTCTAGGTAGAGTTTTGTTTTACGACAAAAAATTATCTTCTAATAATACCATTTCTTGCGCTAGTTGTCATCAACAAGCCAATGCTTTTAGTGACACAAATATTGCAAGTATAGGCGTAAATGGAACTACGGGGAGACACTCCATGCGATTAATCAATACCCGTTTTGCTACAGAATCAAAATTCTTTTGGGACGAAAGAGCAATCAATCTTGAGACACAAACCACTATGCCAATTATGGATCATAATGAAATGGGATTTAGTGGAACAAATGGAGACCTACCTATTTCGGGTTTAATTTCAAAACTTGGCACAATTGGTTACTATAAAGAACTGTTCAAATGGGTGTACGGAACAGAAGAAATTACTGAAGGTAAAATTCAAACAGCACTAGCTCAATTCATTCGTAGTATTCAATCATTTGATTCTAAATATGATGCAGGTCGCGCTTTAGCAGGTGCTGACAATGTTGCTTTTCCAAACTTCACCAATCAAGAAAATACCGGAAAAACTTTATTCATTACCCCTCCCGTTTTTGACGCAACTGGCAACAGAGTTAGTGGCGGATTAGGATGTGCAGGATGTCATAGAGTTCCCGAATTTGACATTGATCCAATTAGTAAAAACAATGGGATTGCAGGTTCGATTAATGGTGGGCCAGACCCAACAAACACAAGAGCACCATCTTTACGAGATCTAGCAAAACCTGACGGAACACCAAATGGACCAATGATGCATACCGGAAATATCAGTACACTTCAGGCAGCAATTGGTCATTACGGTACGATAACCATTGGGAATAACAATACCAATCTTGATCCAAGGTTAATGCCAAATGGTTTTGGTCAACAATTGCACCTAAATGCAACAGAAGTTAATTCAGTAATTGCATTCTTAAAAACACTTTCTGGGAATAATATCTATGTTGATCCTAAATGGTCAAATCCATTTTTAGTAAATTAACGATTGAATCTAGATAGGGCCAAATAGTTCATAATGGCCTCATCAAATTTATCTTTTCCTGAAATAAAGTTACTTTTTATGGGCAAATAAAATAGTTTACAATTGGATAATTCACCATTTAAACGCACATAATCCTTTTCAGTAGTTACTATGATTTTATCAGTAGCTTGATAGGATATTGAAGTAATGTCTTTTTCGGTGAAATAATGATGATCTGGAAAAGTCATTAAAAAGTCATTTTCATTTTCTAAATAAGAGAAAAACGTTTCTGGTTTTGCAATTCCAGCCAATAGAAGTTTACTAGTGCTTTTAATTTCATTCACTTTTAAAATCTCGTCCGCTGAATAAACAGAATCGTCAAAGTCAATAAAAGAAAAATATAATGCTTGATTGGGCAAAAGATTTAACTTATTCGTTATAATTTTTTGCTCCTCAAGGGATAGTGTTGGCGGACATTTAGTCACAATTACGATAGTTGCCCTATTGACCCCAACTTTACTCTCGCGAAGGTTTCCTGCTGGAAATAAATAATCATCGACAAATAAATCTTCATAAGTAGTCAGCAAAATATAAAAACCTGCTTTCACCCTCCGATGTTGAAAAGCATCATCCAATAGAATAATTTCTGGTTTTTGATTTTGCGAAAGTAATTGTTCAATACCTTTTTTTCGGTTAGCATCAACAGCTACTTGAATATTTGGAAATTTTGAAAAAAACTGAAACGGTTCGTCGCCCAAAATTTCAGCATTTGATGTTGAGTCAGCCAAAATAAATCCTTTCGATTTTCTTTTATAGCCCCGACTTAAGGTAGCCACATTATATTTTGAAGAAAGCAGCCGAATTAAATACTCAATTTGAGGTGTTTTCCCAGTTCCACCTAAACTTAAATTGCCAACAGCAATAATTGGAATGTCAAAAGAATACGATTTTAAAAACCCTTTATCGTATAGAAAATTACGCATACCAGTGATTAAGCCATAAAAAAAGGCAAACGGGAATAGTATTTTTCGTAGTAAATTCATACTACGAAAGTATACTATTTTATCATTATAAAAAAGTTGAGTTAATAATTCATTAACTTTGTTTATTCGAAAAAAACAAAAATGATACTAAACAAAATAATTTCGATTCTTGAAGAAATGGCGCCTTTGGCCTATGCTGAAGATTTTGACAATGTGGGTTTACTTATTGGAAATCCCGAAACCGAAATAGAAGGTATTTTAGTTTGTCATGATGCGATAGAGTGTGTGATTGATGAAGCCATTTCAAAAAAATGCAACTTAATTGTTTGTTTCCATCCCATACTGTTTTCAGGGTTGAAAAAAATTACGGGCAAAAACTATGTTGAACGAGTTGTTTTGAAAGCTATTAAAAATGATATCGCTATTTATGCCGTTCATACCGCCTTAGACAATCACCCAAGAGGAGTTAATAAGTTATTTTGCGATGCTTTAGAATTAGAAAAAACCAAAATTTTGATTCCTAAAGAAAATATGATTCGCAAATTAGTCACATTTACAATACCAGAAAACTCCGAAGAACTAAGAAATGCCTTATTTGATGCAGGTGCGGGTGCAATTGGAAATTATGAAAATTGTAGCTTCAACTCGAAAGGAATTGGAACTTATATGGGTAATGAAAATAGCGCTCCGGTAATTGGGGAACGTTTTGAGTTTGTTCAGGGTGATGAAATAAAAATAGAAGTCACTTTTGAAAAACAACTGGAATCCAAAATTTTGAAGGCATTATTTAAACACCATCTTTATGAAGAAGTAGCCTATGAAATTACAGAACTAAAAAATTCCAATCAGAACATTGGGATGGGTAGAATTGGCGAATTGAAAAATCCCTTATCTGAAAAAGAATTTTTATATTTTGTAAAAGAAAAAATGAATACCCAAGGCATTCGACATTCGGAATTTACAGGAAAACCGATAAAAAAAGTTGCTGTTTTGGGAGGTTCGGGTAGTTTTGCAATTACAGCAGCTATTGCGGCCGGAGCGGATGCTTTTCTGACAGCAGATTTGAAATACCATCAATTTTATGAGGCAGAAAATCGATTACTTCTCGCAGATATTGGTCATTTTGAAAGTGAACAACATACAAAAAATTATATTGTTGATTATCTTCGGAAAAAAATCCTTAATTTTGCAATCATTTTAACAAATGAGAATACAAATCCCGTTAAGTACTTATAAAATATGGCGAATACAAAAGAACTAAGTGTAGAAGATAAGTTAAGAGCATTGTATGACTTACAATTAATCGACACTCGTATTGATGAAATCAAAAATGTTAGAGGAGAACTTCCTTTAGAAGTAGAAGATTTAGAAGATGAAGTAGCTGGTTTAAGCACTCGTTTAGAAAAGTTAAAAAATGATTTGGAAATAATTGAAGAATCAATTAAAACAAAAAAGAATGCTATTGACGATCACAAAGAGTCAATTAAAAAGTATACAAAACAACAGGAAGCGGTTCGTAATAATAGAGAATTCAACTCGTTAACTAAAGAAGTAGAGTTCCAAGAATTAGAAATTCAATTAGCCGAAAAGCAAATTAAAGAAATGAAAGCGTCTATTGAACATAAAAAAGACGTAATCTCTCAATCTAAAGAAAGATTTGAAGTAAAATCAAATCACTTAAAACATAAAAAATCAGAATTAGAGGCTATTATGTCTGAAACAGCTAAAGAAGAAACCTTCTTGTCTGATAAATCAGCTGAATACGAAGCCCTAATTGAGGATCGTTTATTAACTGCCTACAAAAGAATTCGTTCAAGTGTTCGAAATGGTTTAGCTGTAGTTTCTATCGAAAGAGGTGCATCTGCAGGATCATTCTTCACTATTCCGCCACAAACACAAGTAGAAATTGCCGCAAGAAAGAAAATAATTACTGATGAACATTCAGGAAGAATTTTAGTGGATAGTTCACTTGCAGAGGAAGAAAAAGAGAAAATGGAAAAATTATTTTCTAAATTCTAATACAAAGTAAGCCCCGTTCATCGGGGTTTTTTTATATGAAAAAAATCACGAATTTGGCGTTAGCCAAAACAATTGGAATCTATCTCAACCTACTAAGTTATTTTTTTCCGAAGCTGTCCATCCAGAAAGCCTATTTTTTATTTAGCAAACCAAGAAGAGGTAAACTAAATAATTCGAATCTACCCGAAATTTTAAAGAATGCACAGTCGGAAATCTTGATAGTAAAATCAGAAATTATTCAAACCTACTGTTGGAAAGGCGATGACAAAGTAATTTTATTAGCTCATGGCTGGGAAAGTAATTCCTCGAGATGGGAACGATTAATCCCTGAATTGAAAAAAACGGGACATACCATAATCGCCCTTGACGCTCCCGCGCACGGATTATCAAGCGAACTTATTTTTAGTGTTCCAAAATATGCCGAATCTATTGCCGTTGCAGTAGAAAAGTTTAATCCTGAAATTTTGATTGGACATTCGATGGGAGGCAAAGCGTGTTTGTACTATCAATATTTGAATCAAAATAAGAACATTACAAAAATGATTTTACTTGGAGCTCCGTGTGATTTTAGTATTATTTATGATAATTACATTTCGCTTTTGGGCTTAAATTCAACAATTGCTAAGGGACTAAAAACGCTTTATTTCACCCATTTTAATATTGATATTGACCAATTTTCTGGTCGTTTTTTTGCTTCCAAAATTACAACTCAGGGTTTACTTGTTCACGATATTGACGATACAGTTGTCTTGTTTAAAGAAAGTGAAAAATTAGTTGCCCAATGGAAAACAGCCACATTAATTACAACAAAAGGCTTAGGTCATAGTTTACACAATTCTGACTTGAATAAAAAAATAATTCAATTTATTGCAGATAAAAATAGATTTGGTTCTTAAATCGACTGCGCAATTATTTGAATTCACAATTTAATATTACTTTTGTTTCATGGAAGAAAATCTAAAACGCCTCAATAAATTTATCGGAGAAACGGGCTACTGCTCGCGTCGGGAGGCGGATAAACTAATTGAAGAAGGTCGGGTGACAATTAATGGTGTAATTCCAGAATTGGGTACAAAAGTTTCTGATTCTGATGAAGTTCGAATTGACGGAAAATTAATTCGAGAGCAACGAGAAAAGCCAGTCTATTTGGCTTTCAATAAACCAGTTGGAATTGAATGCACGACCAATTTGGACGTTCAAAATAACATCGTAGATTATATTAATTATCCCAAACGAATCTTCCCAATCGGGCGACTAGATAAAGCGAGTGAGGGGTTGATTTTCATGACCAACGACGGAGATATTGTAAACAAAATTCTTCGCGCCAGAAACAATCACGAAAAGGAATATACAGTAACGGTAAACAAACCCATAACTGACCGATTTATTGAACGAATGGGTAATGGAATTCCGATTTTAGACACGGTTACACGCAAATGCAAAGTAGAACAAATTAGCAAATACATATTTAAAATTATATTGACACAAGGTTTGAATCGTCAAATTAGAAGAATGTGTGAGTATTTAGGGTATGAAGTTACAGCATTAAAACGGATACGAATTATAAACATTTCACTAGATATTCCAGTGGGCAGATACCGCGATTTGACTGATGCAGAAATCCTTGAATTGAACCAACTAATTGAGCCTTCAAGCAAAACGGAAGAGGCAAGTTTGCCAAAAACAGAACCTGTTAAACGGAGAACAGAATTTATTAAAAAAGATGACCCACGATATAAAAAAAGGGGTGATTATTAAATCAAAAATCCCATTCGTTCTGAATGGGATTTTCTTTTTACTCCTTATTTATAAATTCATAGTACAACACTTTTGATAAGAAACTTTCAGATTGCATTGCTTCAATTTCTTCTTCCCTAGATATTTCATTATACTGTCCGTCTAATTTTTTCTTCATAAAATAAGTCCTGCGAGCTTCATCATTATAGTTTAATCGAGATAAAAAAGTGGGTTCTACTCCTCGATTCATCGAAATATTATAATTGGTAATTATCCCACCCCAATTCACAAAACTGCATAAAAGAAGGGTACTGTAAAAACATAAAAACATTTGATTAAAAAGAAATGCATTTGTTTTCTTTTTATAAATTTTAATAAATGTAAGATATAATCCTATCAATGCTAAAATCAAGAAAGCGAAAACACCTAATCTTTTGTAGGTTAAACCAAAATTCAATACATATTCTAAATTTTTAATAAATGTGCTAAGAATTAATAA
>JBIHZQ010000008.1:0-35271 GCA_044231345.1 Flavobacterium sp. | reverse complement strand
ACTGCACCAGCAAATACCACTATTAATTGGTATGATGCACCCACTGGAGGAAATTTATTATTAGTCAACTCTGAAAATTTTAATCCATCAGCGGCAGGTATTTATTATGCTGAAGCTATTTCGAATTCTACGGGTTGTGCTAGTATTCGTGTGCCTGTGGAATTAATAATAAATCCAACTCCTGTAGTTTCAATAACAGGCGCAACGGCTACCTGTACAACTAGCACTGTTTTAACAGCAGTCCCTTCAACTCCAGGAACTTATTCGTATGCATGGACCGTTCCAACTGGAGTAACAAATCCTGGCGATGTTGCTAGTTTTTCAACTACAGTTGCAGGAAATTATAGCGTCATCATTACCAATACAGTTACCACCTGTGTAAGTGCCAGTGCTTCTGGTACAGTCACATTCATTCCAATTCCTACCGTATCGGTTAATAGTGACAGTATTTGTTCAAGCTCATCAACTACAATTTCAGCAACGCCAGGAACCACTGGTACTTATTCGTATGCATGGACCGTTCCAACTGGAGTAATAAATCCAGGAAATGTATCAAGTTTCACTGCCAATACAGCTGGTACTTATAGTGTCATAATTACTGATAATGCCACCACCTGCTCAAGTAGTAGTGCTTCTGGAATAATTACAGTCAATCCATCTCCAGTTGTTAGTCTTTCTAGTGGTGCTTTTTGTGCAGGAGGCACAACCACATTAACAGCAACTCCTTCAGTAACTGGAACCTATACCTATTCATGGACAGTTCCAACAGGAGCAATAAACCCTGGAAATGTAACTACGATTACTTCAGGAATTGAAGGTACCTATTCGGTTGTAATTACCGATCAAATTTCGTTTTGTTCTAGTGCTAGTGCCTCTGGTTCAATTACGGCCAATCCATTACCCTTGGTTACAGTAAATAGTCAAACCTTTTGTACTGGATCCTCGGCTTTGGTAGTGGCAACACCATCAATTGCTTCCACCTACTCTTATGCATGGACCGTTCCGACTGGAGTAACCAATCCTGGAGATGTTGCTAGTTTTTCAACAACAGTGGCAGGAAATTACAGTGTCATCATTACCAATACCATTACCACATGCGTAAGTGCCGTAGCTTCGGGTACAATCAATAGTAATGTAACTTCAATAATTTCGGGAAACACAACAATTTGTCAAGGGCTAACTTCTCTGTTAACTGGTTCAGCAACGCCAGCAATAACAAATCCTTGGGTATCTTCGAATACGGCTGTTGCCACAATTGATGATACTGGACTAGTTACTGGAATTACTGCTGGTACTACGACCATTACTTTTATTAATTCCAATGGATGTTCTGTATCCACAATTGTAGATGTAAAAAATATTCCAACAGTAAGTGTCAATAGCTCCGTTGCATGTTTGGGTGCCACAGTAACCGTAACTGCAACTCCAAATTCATCTGGAATTTTCACCTATACTTGGACGGTGCCCTCAAGTGTTTCTCCTCCAGGAGATGTAGCTAGTTTTGCTACTTCAGTTGCGGGAACTTATTCAGTAATTATAACAGACACCGTTACTAATTGCTCTAGTTTAAGTGCTTCAGGAACTGTGACATTAAATCCAATTCCAACAGTAATCGCATCACCAAACGTTCAAGCTATTTGTTCCGGGCAGGCAATTGGTGTCGTTTTTTCTAGTAATTTATCAGGAACTACATTTAGTTGGACTGTAAACCAAATCGACGTAACAGGAGCAACGCCTTCAAGTGGCTCCGTATTATCCGAAATCCTTACTGCTATAGGAAGTATACCAGGAACAGTAACTTATACCATTATACCAAGTTCCAATGGATGTTTAGGAATCCCGACCGACTTAGTAGTTACTGTAACTCCAAAACCAACCGTAGTTGCCACTCCGAGTTCTGAAACAATATGTTCCGGGAATTCAACAAATATTCAATTGACAAGTAACTTAATTAACACCACTTATAGTTGGAATGCTGTACAAATAAGTAGCACAGGCGCTTCAGCCAGCAATGGAAACAGCATCAATCAAATACTCACTACTATTGGAAATGCTGCAGGACAGGCCGCCTACTCTGTAACTCCAATTAGTAATGGTTGTCCAGGAAACCCTATCGTAGTTGATGTATTTGTTAATCCAATACCCATCGGAAATGCCAGTCCACCGACTCAAATCATTTGTTCTGGCCAAACCACCTCAATTTCGCTTTCAAGCAATGTTGCAGGAACGCAATACAATTGGACCACAAGCGCAAACGGTGCAACTGGGGATTTTGCCTCAAGCGGCAATAATATTGCACAAACACTTACCACACTGTTCTTAAACCAAGGTACTGTTGCGTATACTATTTTACCAAGTGCCAATGGATGTACAGGAACTCCACTACAAGTTACCGTAGGGATTAATCCAATACCAGAAGCATTTGGTTCGGCTACCGATATTATTTGTAGTGGACAAAGTACTTCTATTTCACTCTCAGCAAATATGATGAACACCACGCTTTCATGGACTGTAACTCAAAATGGGGTTACTGGAGCTTCCGCTGGTACTAATACTACTATAAGTCAAACATTAAATGCAACTAATGGTGTAGGAACGGCAATTTATGAAATTACACCTTTCCTTGACGGTTGTTTTGGATTACCTATTACTAGCACTATTACGGTTAATCCTTTGCCAAAACCAACGCTTGTAGGTGGTGTCATTTGCGTTGATCAAACCAGTTTAATTGCTTTTCAAACCTATACTTTAGACTCTGGATTAAATGCAACCGATTATTCATTCGTTTGGACGCTTGACGGAACAGTTTTAACCACTAGCGTTAGTAATACACATAGTGCAACCATTGTTGGAGTATATGGCGTAACTGCCACTAATATTGCTACAGGATGTGTTTCAAATGAAGTACTTACTGGAGTTACAAGTACGTTTCCCGGACTTACGGTCACAACAGAACAAACTTTTTATTTTGACAATAATGCTGCCGTTTCAGTAACTGTTTCGGGTGGAAATGGTACTTATTTATACCAATTAGATAACGGAATCCCACAAACATCGCCTACTTTTTCAGGTTTGACATTTGGCAATCATACCCTTTATGTTACAGATACTGATGGATGTACTTCTTTGTCGACTTCCATTTTAATTGTAGATTACCCTCACTTTTTTACCCCAAATGGAGATGGAATAAATGACACTTGGTTCATTAACGCTATCAATAGTGATGCTAAAATTTTTATTTTTGACAGAACAGGAAGACTGCTAAAACAAATTGGCCCTGAGGGATTAGGATGGGACGGTACATTTGTTGGGAATAAATTACCAGCAGATGATTATTGGTTTACCATCGAGTATTCAGAATTAGGAGTTACGAAAATTTTTAAATCCCATTTTGCATTAAAAAGATAAATAATAAAAGACGGCTTTGTAGTCGTCTTTTTTATTAACTATAGTTTAACTATTGTTGGGTACATTGTGAAACTAATATTAATCAAATTTGCACTTTAACAAGAAAATATGATTTCAAAAAAAATTACATTACTCGCCATCCTAATAATCGGTTTTAGCTTTTCTGCTTTTTGTCAAGAAAAATTCACGCTCAGTGGAAGTGTTTCCGATTCTAGAAATAATGAAACATTAATTGGCGCAACAGTTACAATAGAATCACAAAAAGTAATTGCAATTACTAATGAGTATGGATTTTATTCCATTACACTGCCTAAAGGCGAATACACATTATCAGTATCTTATGTAGGTTTTCAAAACTTTTCGGAAAAAATATCACTTACGCAAAACACTAAAAAAGCAATTACGCTTCAAGCTATTGGTGAAGAACTTCAAGAAGTGATTATTACAGAAAAAACAACTACCAATACTAGAAAAGCTGAAATGAGTGTGAGTAAACTCTCCATTTCGACGATAAAAAAAATGCCTGTAGTGCTGGGTGAAGTTGACGTTCTAAAATCAATTTTATTACTACCTGGGGTAACAAATGCTGGAGAAGGCGCATCAGGGTTCAATGTTAGAGGCGGAGGTGCTGACCAAAATTTAATACTCTTAGACGAGGCAACTATTTTTAATTCTTCACATGTTTTTGGTTTTTTCTCTGTATTTAATCCCGATGCAATTAAAGATTTAAAATTATATAAAGGAGGAATTCCTTCTCGATATGGCGGTAGAGCTTCATCTGTTTTAGATATTTATCAAAAAGATGGAAATAGTAAGCAGTTCCAAATGAACGGTGGAATTGGATTAATCTCAAGTCGCATTTTAGCAGAAGGACCACTCGTGAAGGACAAAGGATCTTTTCTTATTGGCGGTAGAAGTTCGTATGCCCATTTATTTCTAAAACTAGCTAACAATCCAAATTCAGCCTACTTCTATGATTTAAATACCAAATTAAATTATAAAATAAACAACCAAAATACCTTATTTTTATCAGGATACTTTGGTCGTGATGTATTCAACCTCGGTGGAAGTTTTACCAATATTTATGGAAATTCTACCCTAAATCTTCGTTGGAATCACTTGTTTTCAGAAAAACTGTTTTCCAATCTTTCACTCATTTATAGCGACTACTATTACGGCCTGCAATTGGATTTTATAGGATTCAAATACGATTCTGGAATACGAAATTATAACTTAAAGTACGACTTTAAAAACTATATTTCTAACACCATAAAATTAAATTACGGGATAAATTCCATTTTTTATGACTTTAATCCTGGTACAATAAATCCAACTACTTTGGAATCCGGAATAAATTTTAAACAATTAGAAAAGAAATATGCCTTTGAACCCGCAATTTATTTAGAAGCTGAACACCAAATCTCAGAAAAAATTAACTTGCTTTACGGAATGCGATACAGTCTATTTTATCGCCTTGGAGCGGGAACGGAAAATCTGTATGAAAACAATCAAGCCGTAACGTTTAATTCAGAATTAAAAATCTACGAAAAAGGAATTCCAATTGGAACAAAAAAATATGGTTCAAACGAAATTATGGCTTCCTTTGATACTTTCGAACCCCGATTCGCAGCTTCCTATTCAATTACTGATAATAAATCGGTAAAAATTAGTTACAATCGAATGGCACAATACTTACAATTAATATCAAATACATCCTCACCTACTCCTTTAGACATTTGGACCCCTAGCGATTCGTTCATAAAACCTCAAATTGCCGATCAAGTAGCCATTGGTTATTTTCAAAATAGTAGCAATAACGACTATTCAATAGAAATAGAATCTTTTTATAAAAAAATAAAAAACAGAATTGATTATATTGATGGCGCCGATTTAATTTCAAATGAAGCATTGGAACAAATCATACTTAATGGAAAAATGCGCTCCTACGGCGTAGAATTATTACTGCAAAAAAATACAGGAAAATTTAATGGCTGGATTGCATACACCCTATCCCGTTCCGAACAAAAAACTCCCGGGAGGACTCCTGAAGAACTTGGAATAAACAATGGAAATTGGTACAAAACTGCCTACGACAAAACCCATAACATAGCAATTACTAGTAACTATACCCTAACCGAAAAATGGAATTTTGGAGCTAATTTTGTGTTACAAACAGGACAACCTGCCACCTTTCCAAATGGGCAATACGAGTACCAAGGAATTACAATTCCCAGCTACGGATTGCGAAATGAAGCCAACTTACCTACCTACCACCACTTAGACATTTCAGCAACCTATGTGCCAAAACCCAAAAAGAAAACGGGTTGGCGTAAAGAGTGGGTTTTTAGTATTTATAATCTGTACAACAGAAAAAATGCTGCTTCAATTACTTTCAGACAAAATCAAAATACCGCTGGAAATGAAGCAGTTAGATTCTCAATATTCGGAATTGTACCCGCAATTAGTTATAACTTTAAGTTCTAAAACCATGAAAATTAAAAACTACATTACACTAGCCGTCCTTTTTATTTTCTTTACAAGTTGCGAAGAGGTTATTCAAGTGGATTTAGAAACGGCCACACCAAAATTAGTAATTGATGCTTCTATCCAATGGGAAAAAGGAACAACAGGGTCAGTACAAAAAATAAAACTATCCACTACAACTGGCTATTTTGACACCGAAATACCTACTGTTTCTGGCGCAACAATAACCGTGACTAACTCTAACGGAACTGTTTTTAACTTTATTGAAAGCAACACTCCGGGAAGCTACATCTGTACTAACTTTATACCCGTGTTGAATCAGCAATATACCTTAACTGTTGCTCATAATAACCAAATTTATTCTGCAACAGAAACACTCAATCCAGTACCTGAAATCGAGACAATAGAACAAGATAACGAAGCCGGATTCACCGGAACCGACATTGAAATAAAAGCCTTTTTCACTGATAATGGGACAACCAATGATTACTATTTGTTTCAATTTCAACCCAATCAAGATAAAATTCCAAGCTATGACGTCAACTATGATCGATTTTTTCAAGGAAATACTTTTTTCAGCCTTTATTCAAGCGATAAATTAAAACCAGGTGATGAATTATCCATCAAAATATACGGCATTTCCCAACGCTATTATAATTACATGAACATCCTTTTGAGCGTGGCAGGCAGTAATCAAGGAAGCCCGTTTCAATCACCACCAGCAACAGTTCGCGGAAATATTATCAATCAAATCAACTCGTCCGATTATCCATTAGGATACTTTAACCTTTCCGAAATGGATTCGCAAACCTACCTCATACAATAAGAAGCTAATCCAGCTATTCACTTCAAAAAAATTGGTTTTGACTCTGTTTTTCAATTTTTCAAAGGAGCTTCTTTTCAGTCGCTCTTTCAAAAAAGAAAAACCAAAAAGCGCCAAAACCAATTTTGTTTTTCGTTGCTATCTGGGCTAATAAAGGACTAACGAGATACTTAAATATTCTAACTATATTTGTTGGTGAAATCCTAAATCCACCTAAATGTCCTCACACCACATTGTAAGAGACGATCAAGAACCCGCGTTAATAATTGCTAATGGTGCCGCCTGTAGTTCCGAATTATTAGGCCAACTGTTAGAATGGTCGCCACTCGTAATTGTGCTTGACGCAGCCATTGAACGAGTACTCGATCTTGGCATAAAAGTCGATGTGCTATTAGGAGACTTTGACAACGAACTCAACATCAATTATTATAAAGAGCGGCATTATCCAATAGAGGTCGTTCATCGCCCCAATCAAGATAAAACAGACTTAGAGAAAGCCTTTGATTACCTTATCGATCGTGGAATCCCAGCCGTAAATGTCATTTGGGCAACTGGAAAAAGAGCAGACCACACCATTTCTAATATTACAAATATTGTTCGTTATCGTGATTTGCTAAAAATAGTGCTTCTAGACGACCACTCGAAAATATTTGTATTGTCAAGAAAATTTGAAAAATGGTACACAAAAAATACCCCAATATCCTTAATCCCAATTGGTGAAGTAGCCGGAATTCATTCTAAAAACTTATTTTATCCACTAGAAAATCAAACACTAATCTTGGGATACCAACCAGGAAATAGCAACCATGTGGCCCAAGACGGGATAGTGAGCATTGTTCACGAAATTGGCGATTTAGTGCTAATGGAATGTGTCGATTAAAATCATAATCTGAAATTAGTTTTATTACTTTTGCCCTAATGGAAAAAACAAAAAAAAATATCGAAAAACCAAATTTACATTCCCGAAATAGTCATAAAAACGGGTATGATTTTGAGGCATTAATAAAAAATTGCCCTCCTCAAAATGATTTCGTTTTTACGAATCAATACCAAATCAAAACTATTGATTTCAGTGATCCTTCAGCGGTTGATTGGCTCAATAAAGCACTTTTATCCTTTCATTATAATATCGATAATTGGGATATTCCAGCTAATTATCTTTGCCCAGCAATCCCCAGCAGAGCCGATTATATTCATTATATAGCCGACTTATTAGCTTCCTCCAATAACGGAACAATCCCAACCGGGGAAAATATTATGGGGCTCGACCTCGGAATTGGTGCCAATTGCATTTATCCATTAGTAGGAAATTCGCTATACGGCTGGAGTTTTGTTGGTACGGATACGGATGAAAAAGCGTTGCAAAACTGCAAAAAAATTATAGCTAATAACCCAAAACTAATTGATTTTATTAGCTTACAATTACAAGGAAATCCTAGATTTATTTTAAAAGATATTATTGAAAAAGAAGACAAATTTGCTTTTACAATTTGCAATCCCCCGTTTCATTCGTCAAAAGAAAATGCCAACCAATCTGCTTTAAGAAAAATAAAAAATTTAGATTCAAAAAAATTAGCCGTTCCACAACTGAATTTCGGAGGACAAAATAACGAATTGTGGTGCGAGGGCGGAGAAATAGGGTTCATCACTCAACTCATTTATGAAAGTGCAAAATATCCCTTATATGTCTTTTGGTTTACAACATTGGTCTCCAAAAAAGATAATTTAAAAAGCATCTATAAAACACTAAATAAGGTTGGCGCAGTAGAAGTGAAAACCATAGAAATGTCTCAAGGGCATAAAATAAGCCGAATTGTAGCTTGGACTTTTTTAAGTAAAAAGCAGCAAGAAGAATGGACTTTTTAAGTTTTTCTAAACTTATTTTTTACAATTCCTTTGTACCTTTACCGATAATTCTTGCCCCTATTAAATGAAATTTGAAGTAGTATCTGATTACCAACCCAAAGGCGACCAACCCCAAGCAATTGAAAAATTAGCTCAGGGAATAATCGATGGCGAGCGCTTTCAAACCTTATTGGGAGTTACTGGTTCTGGAAAAACATTTACAGTAGCTAACGTGATTCAAGAGGTGCAACGACCTACTTTAGTATTAGCACACAACAAAACATTAGCAGCCCAATTGTATTCTGAATTCAAGCAGTTTTTTCCAAATAATGCCGTTGAATATTTTGTTTCCTACTACGATTATTATCAACCGGAAGCCTTTATGCCTGTAACTGGAGTTTTCATTGAAAAAGATTTATCCATCAATGAAGAGCTCGAAAAAATGCGTTTAAGCACTACCTCATCACTGCTTTCAGGACGAAGAGATATTGTGGTAGTTGCCTCTGTTTCTTGTTTGTATGGAATTGGAAATCCCGTAGAGTTTCAGAAAAACGTAATTGCTCTCGACAAAAATCAAGTGCTTTCAAGAACAAAATTATTGCATCAATTAGTGCAAAGTTTATACTCAAGAACAGAAGCCGATTTTACTCCAGGAAATTTTAGAATTAAAGGAGATACCGTTGAAATTTATCCCAGTTATGCAGATGATGCCTATAGAATTCACTTTTTTGGGGATGAAATCGAGGAAATGGAAAGCTTTGAGGTAAAAACCTCTTTAGTAATTGAAAAATTTGATCAATTGACCATTTATCCTGCCAATATGTTTGTGACGTCTCCCGATGTATTGCAAAATGCGATTTGGGAAATCCAACAAGATTTAGTCAAACAAGTGGATTACTTTAAAGAAATTGGCAAACATTTAGAAGCAAAACGATTGGAGGAACGAACCAATTTTGATTTAGAAATGATTCGGGAATTGGGTTATTGCTCTGGAATTGAAAATTATTCACGTTACTTAGACGGGCGGTTACCTGGAACAAGACCTTTTTGTTTGTTGGATTATTTTCCAAAAGATTTTTTAATGGTCGTTGATGAGAGTCACGTGACACTTTCTCAGGTACATGCAATGTTTGGCGGAGACCGAAGTCGAAAAGAGAATTTGGTTGAATATGGCTTTCGACTGCCTGCTGCAATGGACAATCGTCCCTTGAAATTCGAAGAATTTGAGGAAATGCAAAATCAAGTGATTTATGTTTCGGCGACACCCTCAGACTACGAATTGCAAAAAACTGATGGGGTATATATTGAGCAAGTGATTCGCCCCACCGGTTTATTGGATCCAATAATTGAAGTACGACCAAGTTTGAATCAAATTGACGATTTAATCGAGGAAATTCAGGTACGTTGTGAATTAGACGAACGCGTTTTGGTAACTACATTAACCAAAAGAATGGCAGAAGAATTGGCTAAATATTTAACAAAAGTCAGTATTCGGTGTCGTTATATTCATTCTGACGTGGATACTTTAGAGCGTATTGAAATCATGCAAGATTTAAGAAAAGGGCTCTTTGATGTTTTAATTGGTGTTAATTTACTTCGTGAAGGATTGGATTTACCCGAAGTTTCTTTAGTGGCCATTTTGGATGCAGATAAAGAAGGGTTTTTAAGAAGCCACCGATCGTTAACGCAAACCATTGGTCGTGCAGCTAGAAACCTGAACGGAAAAGCCATTATGTATGCCGATAAAATTACGGCAAGCATGCAAAAAACCATCGATGAAACCAATTATCGCCGAACGAAACAAATCAATTTTAATTCGGACAATAATCAAGTGCCAATGGCGTTGAATAAGAAAATTGAAAGCGCCTTTACTAAAAATCCCTTGGTTGATTATGAATTAGGATCGGCATTATCAGTAGCTGCTGAACCAGAAACCAGCTATTTATCGAAACCTGAAATCGAAAAACTAATTCGTGAAAATCGAAAATCCATGGAGAAAGCCGCAAAAGAATTGGATTTTATGCAAGCGGCAAAATTGAGGGATGTCATCAAGAAATTGCAGGAAAAAATTTAAAAAATAATTAGTGTGAATCTAGAAATTCCTCAAAATAAGATACCGGTTTTAAATCAATTAATTCAATTCTGTTGGAATCAAAAAAAGCATATTCTAAAGAGTCTATTTCGTTAAAAGTATTGAAAATATCAGGCAACTCAGCACGTTTTTTTCTGTACACTACTCCCAAACCATGATCGGTATCAAGAACAAAAGCCGACAATTCAGGATGGTTTTTTCGAATGTAAACAATGGTTTTCCAAACATCACCATTCCAAATGTTTTTCCAATCTTTATGGTTTTCCAAATCTTTTCTGGCATCATCAATTGAATTGGCAGGATAGGCCGCTAATTCGTCCAACGGGTTGCAATCGTGCAAAATGATCATGCCATTAGTAGAAAGATATTTTAGGGAGTTTAGGGTGTCTTTCAAGGATTGTTCATAAGTATGCAAACCATCGATAAAAGTTAAATTGAGTGGGTTATTTTCTAGTAACGTCTGATTTTGACTAAAAAAAGCATCACTAGTTACTTCAAAATAATTGTTTTTTAAATTTTGAGCGTTTTTCAAACAAGCTCGAATTTTTTTCCAGGAGTTGAAATTAAAAAAAGGATCAACCGCAAATCTATTTTTTGGCCCTTTAATATTAAAAAGGCATTTGCCTCGATTTACTCCTATTTCCAAGTAATTTTGAACATTAGTTTTTTTTATGATGGCATTCAGAACTTCAATTCGAGTCATTGCAATTAATTTTTGGGGTCTTAATTTATTTCATTTGAGGAGCAAATATAATCAAAAGAACGATTCTAATTGTATTGTTTAATATCATTACCTTTGTGGACTAAAATATAAAATAAGAATGACCAATAACGATATTTTTAAAAAACTACGAGTAGCCTTAATGCTGCGTGATGATCAAATAGTTGAAATTATGGAATTAGTTGATTTCAGAATATCAAAATCAGAATTAGGCGCTTTTTTTAGGGATGAAAAGCACGAGAATTTTATGGAATGTGGCGATCAAGTATTGCGCAATTTCCTTAATGGATTAGTAATTCATCTTCGTGGAACGAAAGAAAACCCTAAAAATCCAAATGAAGTTTTGGCAAAACATAAGGCTGAAATTCCGAAAAAAGAAAATACAAAAGACAGACCTGAATTTAAGGCTAGTCCAAAAGATACTGAAAAATCAAGAGGAGATCAAAAACCTAAATCATTTAGTGGAGCAAAAAAACCGTTTAAGAAAAATAACGCTAAATCAACTCCAAAAATTCAAATTATTGAAAAAGTACAGTTTAAAAACGGTAAAAACAAAAAAGCCTAATCTAACGATTAGGCTTTTTTTATAATTTGAACAAAATATAATATTACGAAAGTGCCGCTTTTACTTGGTCAGCAGCTTCTTGAAATTCTACTGCGGATAATATTGGCATTCCTGAATTGTCAATTAATTCTTTAGCAATTTCAGCATTGGTTCCTTGCAAACGAACAATGATTGGTACTTTAATAGCATCTCCCATGTTTTTGTAAGCGTCTACAACTCCTTGAGCAACTCTATCACAACGAACAATTCCACCAAAAATATTAATTAAAATTGCTTTTACGTTTTGGTCTTTTAATATAATACGGAAAGCCGTTTCTACTCGTTTTGCATCGGCTGTTCCTCCCACGTCTAAGAAATTAGCCGGTTCGAATCCAGCATATTTGATTAAGTCCATTGTTGCCATTGCTAATCCAGCACCGTTGACCATACAACCTACAGTACCCTCTAAATCAACATAGTTTAATCCTACTTCTTTCGCTTCTACTTCAATTGGATTTTCTTCAAGAACATCTCTCATTTCAGCGTATTTCTTTTGTCTGAATAACGCGTTGTCATCGAGATTTACTTTAGCATCAACCGCAATAATTTTATCATCTGAGGTTTTTAAAACTGGATTGATTTCAAACATGGATGCATCTGATCCGATATAAGCATTATAAAGTGCCGCAACAAATTGGGTCATTTCTTTAAAAGCGTTTCCGGACAATCCTAAATTGAAAGCAATTCTTCTTGCTTGAAAACCTTGCAAACCAACTGTTGGATCTATTTCTTCGGTAAAAATTAAATGTGGCGTATGTTCGGCAACTTCTTCAATATCCATTCCACCCTCAGTAGAATACATAATCATATTGCGACCAATCGCTCTATTTAATAACACAGACATATAAAATTCTGAAGTTTCAGATTCTCCTGGATAATAAACATCCTCAGCTACCAATACTTTATGAACTTTTTTTCCTTCGGCAGAAGTTTGTGGAGTAATCAATTGCATTCCGATAATTTGTCCTGCAATTTCTTCTACTTGTTGTAAGTTTTTGGCTAATTTTACTCCGCCACCTTTACCGCGTCCACCTGCGTGAACTTGTGCTTTGATTACGTGCCATCCTGTCCCTGTTTCTTCAGTCAATTGCTTAGCAACTGCTACTGCTTCTTGAGGATTATTGGCAACATAACCACGTTGTACTTTAACTCCGTAACTAGCTAAGATTTCTTTTCCTTGGTATTCGTGTATGTCCATAATGAAGTTTTGACTTAAATAAAGTGGCACAAAAGTAACAAATTTCATCTAATGTAGGGATACTTTTATTCAATAATAATTCAAAAAAAATACGGTACCATTAGAAGAAAATCAATCAATTTAAAAAAAATCATTTAATCCATATATATGCAGCGAAAGTGCTATTTTTTTAGGGGCAAAAGATTTCATTAACCAACTAAGATTAATAAATTTGCAAAAAATAAAGAATGCAATCAAAAAATTTAGTTCAACTAGCAGAACAATTTGGAAGTCCGTTATATGTTTATGATGCTGATAAAATCCAATCTCAATTTAATCGATTAACCAATGCTTTTTCAAAAGTGGAGCGACTTCGCATCAATTATGCCGTTAAAGCATTGTCAAACATTGCTGTATTACAATTAATTAAGTCGATGGGGTCTAATTTAGACACGGTTTCTATACAAGAAGTTTTATTAGGACTGCATGCTGGTTTTGAACCACATCAAATTATTTACACCCCAAATGGTGTTTCTTTTGAAGAAATTGAAGAAGTGGCAAAAATGGGAGCTCAAATCAATATAGACAATCTATCTGTTTTAGAACATTTTGGAACTAAACACCCCACTATACCTGTATGCATCCGAATTAATCCGCATGTAATGGCCGGTGGAAATAGTAATATTTCAGTTGGACACATCGATAGTAAATTTGGCATCTCCATACATCAAATGCCACATATCCTGCGTATTGTTGAAAACACAAAAATGCACATCAATGGAATTCACATGCATACAGGGTCTGATATTTTAGATATTGAGGTCTTTTTGTATGCTGCCGAAATATTATTTGAAGCGGCTATAAATTTTAAAACCCTAGATTTTATTGATTTCGGAAGCGGTTTTAAAGTCCCTTATTACAAAGGAGATATTGAAACTAATATTGAAGAATTCGGGAAAAAATTAACCAAACGATTCAATGCGTTTGAAAATGAATACGGTAGAGAATTAACACTTGCCTTCGAACCTGGAAAATTTTTAGTGAGCGAAGCAGGTTATTTCTTGGCAAAAGTAAATGTTGTAAAACAAACAACTTCGACTGTATTTGCTGGAATTGACAGTGGATTTAATCATTTAATTCGGCCAATGCTTTATGGTTCTCAGCATTTTATTGAAAATATTTCTAATCCAAAAGGGAAGGAACGATTTTATACCGTAGTCGGATACATTTGCGAAACGGATACATTTGCTAATAACAGAAGAATTGCAGAAATAAAAGAAGGCGATTTACTTTGTTTTAGGAATGCTGGAGCCTATTGTTTTTCCATGGCCTCAAATTATAACTCCAGATACAAACCCGCTGAAGTATTATGGAAAGAGAATAAAGGATTTTTAATTAGAGCGCGCGAAACTATAGAGGATTTATTAAAAAATCAAATTTTGTTATAATTACGGTTAAACTCTTTATTAATAAATTAAATTTCTCTTAACAATTGAACACTTACCTTTGTCTATATTTGAACTTTAAATAAAGAAATCAAATTCAAAATGAATAGAAGAACATTTTTTAAAAACGGAGCACTTGCTACTGTAGGTGCAACTGTACTTAATCCATTTGAAGTCAGCGCGCAAGAGTTTGGTTTAGAGAATTTTAATAAAAATAAAAAAGCCAAAAACATCATTATCGTGGTTAGTGACGGAATGAGTAATGGCACGCTCTCCATGGCTGACCTATACTTGAGTAGAAAAACTGGAAAAGGCAGTAACTGGCTTCAATTATATAAAGACAATAGAGTTAGTAGAGCTTTAATGGACATGGCATCAGCCTCATCTATGGTTACCGATTCAGCTGCTGCTAGTTCTTCTTGGGGCGGAGGTGTACGAGTAAAAAATGGCTCATTGAATGTTGATGCAAATGGAAATAGTCAATTACCTATTTGGCAAAAATTTAAAAAAGCAGGTAAAATGGCAGGTTGTGTAACTACGGTTCCCATCACTCATGCTACACCGGCTGGATTTTGCATTGCATCAAAAAGTAGAAATAGTCAAGAAAATATAGCCGAGGATTACCTTGAATTGGGATTTGATATTATGATGGGGGGCGGTAACGAATACTTTTCATCGGATACCAGAAAAGATAAAAGAGATTTGTTTAAAGAATTTTCTGATAGAGGCTTCCACGTAGTAAAGAATCGAAATGAAATGAAAAATGCTCCAACTACAAAGCCAATTTTGGGAGTATTTTGTACCGATGGACTTCCTTATTCCAAAGACAGAGAAAATAATAAAGAACTTACTGAAACCATTCCAACATTAGCTGAAATGACTCAGAAAGCAATTGAAAAAATGAAAGACCATCCCAAAGGTTTTGTTTTACAAGTAGAAGCTGGAAGGGTCGATTGGGCGGCTCACGGAAACGATATTGCAGGTTTAATATATGATCAAAATGCTCATGACGATGCCTTAAAAGTTGCCCTAGATTTTGCTGAAAAAGAGGGAAATACATTGGTAATAATTACCAGTGATCACGGTAATGCAAATCCTGGGATTATTTATGGGAAAAATGCAGATGTGAATTTTGATTCAATTCAAAACTATAAGCAAACGAACGATTGGATTTTGAATGGAATTGGAAAAGAAACTAGTATTTCACAAGTAATCGAGCGTGTTGAATATGCCAATACAATTGTGCTTAAAGAAGCAGAAGCTAAAGAACTATTAAGTTATTATTCAGCTATTAAAATGGAAGATGGATTATACAACAATAAACATTTGCCTTTTAAATTAATGTCGGAACTCCAAAGAAAAACGAATTCAGTAGGCTGGATTAGTATGGATCATTCTGCTGATTATGTTGAGTTGGCATTATTTGGACCAGGAAGCCATTTGCTTAAGCCATTTATAAAAAATACCGACCTGCATTATTTAATGTTAGAAGCTGCCGAAGTAGAGAATAAATTCTGATGTTAAAACACGTTTTTACTTATCCGTTTTTTCTAAAAAATTTACAATATTATAAACTAATATTACCTCTTTGTGGTTGATGTAGAGCTGTTTTCTGCCATTTTGATTTTTTCTAGTAATTATTGAAATAGTAAACGGCTCACCATCTCCATCTGAACAGGTAAACGGATAAATGATGTCATTTTCATTTTCTTCTTTTTCTTCGTAATTGACTATCGTGTATAATTGAATGTCTCTGGAATAGACAACAATTCTATTTTTATTAGTGTCTAAGGTAACCATAAGGTTTACGTTTTCTAAATCGGACCATTTTCCCCATTTCCCATTAGAATCTTTTTCTAATACACTAAATCCAGTTGTTTGAAATTTGTACTCTTGTCCAAAAGAAAAATTAATTCCTAGAATCAAAATAATAAGGAAAAGTATTTTTTTTAATTTATAACTCATTTAAAATTGTACTTTATTTAATTTATAGTTCGCCCACTCTTTTTTTAGCCAAAATGAATTCCGCCATCGTCTCTTCAATAATTGTTGCCGCAGGTTTAATTTCATGAAGAATTCCTGCAATTTGCCCAATTTCTAATTCACCTTCTACCAAATCACCCTCGAACATTCCACGTTTTGCTCTAGCTCTTCCTAAAAGTGATTTTAAATCCTCAACGGACGGACATTTTTGATATAATTCTTGAATGTCATGATAAAATTTATTTTTTATCAATCGAACGGGAGCTAATTCTTTTAATGTTACTTGAGTATCGCCCTCTTTTACATTGATAATCGTTTGCTTAAAATTTTCATGAGCAGAGGATTCCACAGAGGCGGCAAATCGGCTACCCATTTGTATGCCATCTGCCCCTAAAACCATTGCGGCAAGCATTCCTTTTCCGTTTGCAATCCCTCCAGCTGCAATCAAAGGAATAGTGATTTGTTCTTTTACCATTGGAATTAAAGCAAATGTCGTTGTCTCTTCTCTTCCGTTATGTCCTCCTGCTTCAAATCCTTCAGCAACGACCGCATCAACCCCAGCTGCTTGTGCTTTTAAGGCGAATTTTGCGCTACTTACTACGTGCACCACTGTAATGCCATTTTCTTTTAATTTAGCCGTCCAAATAGCTGGATTTCCAGCAGATGTAAATACAATTTTAACTCCTTCTTCAATAATAATGGCGATTATTTCTTCACTATTTGGATACAACATTGGCAAATTTACCCCAAAAGGTTTATCGGTAGCTTTCTTACATTTTTGTAGGTGTTCCCGCAAAATTTCAGGATACATGGAGCCAGCACCTATAAGTCCAAGACCTCCGGCATTACTGACCGCACTTGCGAGTTTATAACCACTGTTCCAAATCATCCCGCCTTGGATGATTGGATATTTAATGTTAAAAAGTGAGGTAATTCGATTCATTTATTGCTTGATTAACTTACCTATTGAATTTCCTTCACTTCCACTTACTTTATAAAAATACAATCCGGAAGCATGCGTTTGCATCGATACAGTAACTGATTGTGTTGCTATTTTTTGTTCGTTTACTAGTTGTCCAAGCTCATTAAATAGATAGATTGTTCCATTGATATAACTTTCAGGTAGCAGAAAATTCACTTTGTCATTTACTGGATTTGGATAGGCTTCAACTGTTTTTCTATTCTTATTTTCAAGTGCCAATAATGCATTGGTGAGTGCCAATTGAAAATCTGGAATTCCATAACCCAATTGATTCGTTGGATTAAAATAGAGATGACTTGCTTCTTTTATGAAAGCTATTATTTCTTGATTAGTAAATTCAGGGACTGCCTGCCAAAAACTAGCTATCATGCCTGCCATTACAGGGCCTGAAAACGAAGTACCACTTGCTGTAACAATCGCACCATTGGTATTAGAAAGAACCGTACTTTGACCTTGAGCCATTACATCTGGTTTTACTCTACCATCGAATGAAGGACCTACTGAACTAAAAGTAGCATACGTTCCATCAAATTTTACGGCACCTACTGCTAAAACATTGTTGGCTTCTGCTGGGACTCCAACATGTGGATTTGAGGTGTTTCCAGAATTTCCAGCACTAGCTACTACGACAATGCCTTTACTATAAGCGCTATTTGCTCCTTGAGAAGCAAATGCAATATTTCCAGTCATTTGGCTATAGGTATGGCTATATAAGGGATTATCGTATTCGAAATATCCAAGCGAGGAAGTAATAATATCGGCACCCAATCGGTCTGCCTCTTCCGCGGCTTCAACCCAATAACTTTCTTCTACTGGATTTTCAGAAGTTACGTCTTCGGTAACAAATAAGTAGTAGTTTGCATCTGGTGCTGTACCAATGAGTTGACCACTTGCAAAACCTCCCATACAAGAAAGTACCATCGTACCATGGTTGTGTAAAGAATAAACATTGGTAGAAGCAGAAACATAGTTATATCCTCCTAGAATTAAATTATTGTCAAATAATCTTTGAAACGGCTGAGCGGTGTTTACATTAATAAATCCAGAATCTAAAACGGCAATGATTTTTCCAGCTCCAGTATAATTTTGTTGGTGCAACAAATGTCCGTTTAACATTTGTATTTGATTGGAGGAGTTTCCGTAATTGAAATCAGTTTCTGTAGTTCCAATTTTATTTACTGGAACAATCACTTTAGGAGCGGTATTTTTTCCAACAGAATTCAATAAATTATTAGCAAAAACTATTTTTGAAACGAAAGGAAATAATTTTAATGCATTGATTTTTTCTTGTGTGCCACGAACATGAACTACATTCAGCCATTTTGATTTTGCCATAACCGTAATTCCGTTACTCGCCACAATTTGATTCACAAAGGGAACATGAATAGGAACATCTGTAAAATCTAATACAATATTTTGTGCAGCCCTACGATCTAAAGAACGCTGTGTCAACATTTCCAATGGATTATCTAGAAAGTATTGAGCGTTAGGTTTTGAATTAAAATATACCCAAGCATCTTCTTGAGAATAACCCAAAAAAGTGAAAAGTAATGCAATGAAAAGTAGTTGTTTTTTCATGTCGATTCTATTTGACTACTAAATTAAGAAATTACTCCCGAACCAACTAATTCTTCTCCAATATACCATGCAACAAACTGTCCTTCGGTAATTGCCGACTGTGGTTCATCGAAAGAAACATACATTCCTGTTTCAAATTGATATAAAGTGGCGTTTTGCAGGGGTTGTCTGTACCGAATTCTCGCCATAACGTTCATCGATTGGCCGTTTAATAAGGTTAAGTCTTCCCGAATCCAATGTATTTCTGATTTTTCAACAAATAGTGCTTTTTTAAATAATCCAGGATGATTAATTCCCAATCCCGTATAAATAGTGTTGGTCACCACATCCGTCGCTATAATAAACAATGGTTCCACTGTTCCGCCAACTCCAAGTCCTTTTCGTTGACCAACAGTAAAATAATGAGCTCCTTGATGAATGCCAACCACTTTTCCTTTTTCAGGAGTGTAAGCAAGTTTTTTTGAAGCTTCTTTTAAGGATTCTTCGAGACTGCTATCAGTTGAAGGTAGTGCTGAATATATTGAATCATTTTTGTCAATTTGAATTATTTTACCTTCAATAGGTTGCAATTTTTGTTGTAGAAATTCAGGTAAACGAACTTTTCCAATAAAACAAAGCCCTTGGGAATCTTTTTTATCGGCAGTACTCAAATTCATTTCTGCGGCAATTTTTCTTACTTCTGGCTTGGTTAATTCCCCAATTGGGAATAATGATTTTGATAATTGCTCTTGTGACAATTGGCATAAAAAATAAGATTGATCTTTATTGGTATCGGCTCCAGCTAGCAATTGCATTACTTTTGTTCCCTTACTTTCTATTTCCCCTTTTTTGCAATAATGTCCTGTCGCTACATAGTCAGCACCAAGGCTGAGAGCAATTTTCATGAAAACATCAAACTTGATTTCACGATTACATAATACATCTGGATTTGGTGTTCTTCCTTTCTCATATTCATTGAACATGTAGTCCACGATTTTCTCTTTATACTGCTCACTTAAATCAACAGTTTGAAAAGGAATTCCCAATTTTTCAGCAACGAGTAGTGCGTCATTACTGTCTTCGAGCCATGGACATTCGTTAGAAATTGTAACGGTATCATCGTGCCAATTTTTCATGAATAACCCAATAACTTCATAGCCTTTTTGTTGAAGCAAATAAGCTGCAACACTAGAATCTACGCCACCAGAAAGCCCTACAACTACACGTTTCATTTGGATTAATTTGGATACTATTTTACAAAGGTATCATTATATTTATTTATTCTTCTTTCCTAACATTTTTTCGTTTCTGGAATTTTCTTGGTGGTTTATTAAAATTTTCTTCGGAAACTAATTTCCCACTTTGATAAAACTGCCAAATCCCTACTTTCTTTCCTTCTTTAAAAAGACCTTTAGCAACAATATTATCATCAGGGTCTTTATAAATAGCAAGACCATGAAATTCATTATTCTTATACGTTGCTTCTTCTAGAACAATCCCTTTTTGAGTATATTTTTTATAGGGACCAGATTTGATTCCGTTGCTGTAAATTGTTTCTTCAGCAATTTTCCCGTCAGGGTAGAATACTGATTTTAATCCTTCTAAATTTCCGTTGGCATAATTCTCAAGGGTCATTATCACTTTTCCTCCTTTATGATAGTACTTCCATTGTCCTTCATAAATTTTATTCATTACTCTGCCTTCGCTTATTTTGTTCTTGTTTTGATCAAAAAAGACAGTATACGCTGAGTTATCAGAAAAAAATTCTCGTGTTGCTATTACCGATTTTACAGTAGAGTTATCAAAATACGAAAATACTCCTGTTTCTTTACCGTGATCGAAAGTGCCTTCATAGCGCGGATTTTTAGTGTCTTCATAATATCCTTTCCAAACACCATGCTTTTTTCCATTTTCGTCTAATTGATTGACTAATTGTTGAGAAATAGCAGTAAAATTAGTGAGCAATAAAAATAAAAAAATAAGTGCTTTCATATAGATCGTTGGCTAAATTGTATTTTATAACTCAAAACGGTGCTTTTTATTTTAAAAAAAAGCACTCATTTTAAGAGTGCTTTTGAAATTACTTTTTCTTTTGTTGTGCTTTCTGAGCCTCCGCTTGTTCCATTATGGATTGCATTTTCTGTTGGAATTTGCTTTGTTTCTTGGGTTCTTTCAATTTGTTTTCTTGAATTTGAGCATGAATTTTGTCACTATCTACAATATAACGCTTAATGACAAACATGATTCCGATAGTAATTACGTTAGAGACTAAATTGTACAAACTCAATCCTGAACCATAATTATTAAAGAAAAACAACATCATTATCGGAGATAGATAAATCATGATTTTCATCATTTTTGCCATATCTGGCATCCCGTCTTGTTGTGGAGCAGCCATTTGATTGTCTCCAGAAGTCATTTTCATGTAGAAGAAAATGGCAATTGAGGCTAAAATCGGAAACAAACTCACGTGATTTCCATAAAAAGGAATATAAAACGGTAAATTAATTACCGCATCAAATGAAGACAAATCTTCTGCCCATAAAAATCCTTGTTGTCTCAGCTCGATTGCCGATGGAAAAAACTGGAATGAGGCATACATGAATGGTATTTGAATTAATGCCGGAATACAACCAGCCATTGGATTTACTCCCGCTTTGTTGTATAATTTCATTGTTTCCTGTTGTTTTTTCATTGGGTCTTTTTTGAACTTTTCACCCAATTCGGTAATTTCTGGTCGCAATACTTTCATTTTTGCTTGAGACAAGAATGATTTATAAGTAATTGGCGACATGGCTATCTTTATTAGTATGGTAAAAATAATGATTGCGATTCCGTAAGCAATAAAGGAACTCAAAAATCCATAGAGTGGAATAAAAATAAATTTATTAATCCAACCAAAAATTCCCCAACCAAGAGAGATAATTTCGTCCAGGTTTCTGTCATATGAATTTAATATTTTATAATCTGATGGACCGTAATACCAATTCATTTTATAATCTAACTCTCCGTTTCTAAATGCTAACGGAACATTTGCTCTGTATTGTTTTGTAAAAAGGGTATCAACTTTTTCATCAATAACTAAATTATCAGAATATAATTTTGCCGTTTCAAACGGTGTATTGGTAAGAAGTATTGAGGAAAAAAAGTGTTGTTTGAACGCAATATAAGTAACTTTTTCAGGGGTTTCTTCTTCGGCATTTCCTTGACCTAGATAATCATCTTTTCCCTCTTCATATTCATAAACAATTTCGGCATAACGATTTTCATACGAAACACTTTTTTCATTTCTATACGATTTCAAACTCCATTCTAAATCTAGTGGTTTTGAAGTATTTAAAACTTTATTTAATCCTTGTGTTCGTATATCAAAATCCAACATGTAATCATTTGGTTTTAATACGTATCGGTATTCCAAAAACTCATTTTGTCCTGCTTTTAGCTTCATTGAAAGCACTTGGTTTTCGCCTTCTTTTGTTAAAGTTGGTTCAAAATACAAGTCTTTTGTGTGGAGCGTTCGGTTGTCTTGTGTTGGTAATTGCAGGTCTAAATTAGCATTATTATCTTTTATTAAAGAGACTAACTCATTTGATTTTTTTTCAATTTTTTTAAAATTTTTCAATTTTGCTTCAACAATATACCCTCCTTTATTTGCAATGGTGAGACTAATTAATTGGTTTTCAATAGTAGTAAATGCTGGTTTAGCAGATGGTAACGAAGCGGAATAAGCAAAACCACCTAGTGCCGTTTTTTGATTGGCTAATTTAACAGTATCTGTAATTGAAGAATCTTTAACGGACACCGGGGCTGGTGTTTCAGAAATATTCGAAGTTTTTTCTGGAAGCGTTTGTTCTTTTTTTGCTTTTTCTGCAGCAATCTCTTTCTCTGTTGGTTGATTATTGTAAATAATCCAAATTAGGATTCCGAATATCAATACGAAACCGATTATTGAATTAAGGTCTAATTTTTTTTCTTCCATTTTATTTATTTTAAATTCAAGTGATTAGCTTAGAATACTTTTTTTCTTATTAATTTACAAATATGCGAAAAATTTATTACCTAGCCCTGATGGAAGTGATAGCTTACGCATTTTTTTGCGTGACTAAAACGTACAGCAGGAATTACATTTAGAATCACAACTACTAATTTTGCTTCTAATTCTTTTTATTTTTTACTGCCGCTGCAATAAAGTTGACGAAAAGCGGATGAGGCATTGCCACGGTACTTTTATATTCAGGATGGTACTGGACACCAATGAAATACGGGTGATTTTCGATCTCTACAATTTCTACCAATCCTGTTTCTGGGTTTATCCCCGAAGCCTTTAGTCCGGCATTTTGTAGCGCGTCTAAATAAGCACCGTTAAACTCATATCGGTGACGGTGGCGTTCCATTATTGTGGTTTTTTGATATATTTTGTAGGCCAATGAATTTTGGATTATTTCACACTTCCATGCCCCTAGACGCATTGTTCCTCCTTTGTCTGTGATGGTTTTTTGATCTTCCATCAAATCAATAACTGGATTTTTTGTAGCTTCATTCATTTCTGTTGAATTGGCGTCTGTTAATCCTAAAACGTTTCTTGCAAACTCGATTACGGCCATTTGCATCCCGAGACAAATTCCGAAAAATGGAATATTATTTTCTCTGGCATAGCGAACGGTTTCAATTTTTCCTTCAATCCCTCTACCTCCAAAACCTGGCGCTACGAGAATTCCGTCTAAACCTTTCAATTGTTCATTAACTGTGGTTTGATCAAGATATTCTGAGTGTATTGAAATTACGTTTACCTTAGTTTCATTAGCGGCTCCTGCGTGGATAAATGCTTCTAAAATGGATTTATAAGAGTCTTGTAATTCTACGTATTTACCCACCAAACCTATATTTACAACATGTTTCGGATTTTTCAAACGGTGCAAAAACACGTTCCAGTTTTCTAAATCGGGAGTAGCTTTTTCTGGCAAAGCCAATTTTTTCAAAGCAACTGTATCCAATCCTTCTTGAAGCATCAAATTAGGCACTTCGTAGATGGTAGATGCGTCAATTGACTGAATTACGGCTTCTCTTTTTACGTTACAAAAAAGTGCTAATTTTTGGCGTAAGTCGTCCGACAATTCATGTTCTGTTCTACAAACTAATATATCGGCTTTGATACCGCTTTCCATTAATGTTTTAACGGAATGTTGTGTTGGTTTTGTCTTTAATTCTCCAGCAGCAGCCAAATAAGGAACCAATGTTAAATGAATAACAATTCCGTTATTTTCCCCTAATTCCCAAACCAATTGACGCACCGATTCGATGTAAGGCAACGATTCAATATCACCTACGGTTCCGCCGATTTCGGTAATTACAATATCAAAATCACCAGAATTACCAAGCAATTGCATTCGTTCTTTAATTTCATTGGTAATGTGAGGTACAACTTGAACGGTTTTCCCTAAGAATTCTCCTCTTCGTTCTTTTTCGATTACCGAAAGATAGACTCGTCCAGTGGTCACGTTGTTAGCCTGAGAAGTAGGTACATTTAAAAAACGTTCGTAATGACCTAAGTCCAAATCGGTTTCTGCGCCGTCATCAGTAACATAACATTCGCCATGTTCATAGGGATTTAGGGTTCCTGGATCGACATTGATATAGGGGTCAAATTTTTGAATCGTAGTTCGATATCCTCTTGCTTGCAATAATTTTGCTAAAGAAGCTGCGATAATTCCCTTCCCTAAAGAAGAAGTAACTCCGCCAGTAACAAAAATATATTTCGTTTGAGCCATTGTTTAGTTGTTGTTGTAGTTGTGTAAAAAACCTGGCAAAAGTACGAAAATAATTAGATAATGAGCCTATTTAGAAAATTAGATACATAAAATTAATCTAAATTTCATAAACCCATAGCCTTCAAATTAAGGCTTCGGATACTTCTTTCTAATATTCCGAATTAATTCCTCTAACCCGTTTAATTTCAATTCATAAACCAACTGAAGTTGTTCACCTAATTGGCCTTTTGGAAAGCCTTTATTGCTGTACCATACGACATAATATTCAGGCAAATCAATTAAATGCCAGCCTTTGTATTTGCCAAAGGGCATTTTAGTATGCGCTAAAGCGATTAGTTTTTGTTGATTTTGGTCCAAAATTACTTCCAATTAAAAGCAATCACTTTCTTGATATCGGGATGCAAACTATAATAAACTGGGCACGTCATTGCGGTACGTTCCAAAATAGTTTTAGTTTTATCATCGGCTTCAATTGATAAATTAAAAACAATATGAATTTCAGAAATTCTTCTTGGTTCAGCCGCCATAACTTTTGTGATTTCGGCAGTTGAATTCGCAAGATCAACCTTCATTTCGGCTGCTTTAATTCCCATTACGGTAAACATACAGCTCCCTAGAGCGTTAGCAACAGTGTCCGTTGGCGAGAAAGCAGCTCCTTTTCCGTTGTTGTCAATGGGTGCGTCAGAAATTAGTTCTGCACCCGAGTGAAGATGAATTGAAGACGTGCTTAATTCGCCCAAATACGTTATTTTTGATGTCATTATTTTGCTTCTTTAGTAAACAAATCAGTGTCGTAATATAGGATGTAAACTCCATTGTTCTGGTAGCCTTCTGCGGCACTTACGTAGTCGAATTTATTTTCAATTTGCTCACTTTTAGTAGTTTGAATACTTTCTTCAAAAGTGGAATCTTGTGACAATCGAAGTAACGTATCAAAGGTGATGTCAAAACCTCTGGTGGCAAATTGACTAGGAAATATTTTATTTTTTTTCTTAAATGCAGTTTCAAATACAACCGCTTCTGGAGACGTATTTTCTCTAGTAATTGAGGGATATAGCATTTTCAATTTGGTTAATCGTTCTAGAGCAACCTCCTCAAAATCTAAAGTTGGATTTTGTTCTAATATCACCAATTGTAATTGGTATTGAGGCAACAGTGAAATCATTGCATTGGTAATTGCAAAAATCAATCCTGTCTTTTGGGTGTCCATTATTACAAAATTCATTTTGTCTTTTACCAATACCTTCTTCAAGCTATCGATTACAAAAGTTCCTTTTGGTGTTAATCCAACAATTTTTACTGATTTTTGATTTGCTTTTAAATATTGTTTGGTAGATTCTTTTTTAGAATCAATAATCGCAACAATGGAACCTTGTTTCTCCTTCATGTAGTCAAAAACTGCCGTTCTGATTTGGCTAGTTGATGGCATTGATTGGTACAAATTAGAAAATTGTTTTCCGCTTTCTTTTGACAGAGGAGAAATTACAGGAACCTTAAATTTGTTGAGTATTTCGGCAGTTTTTTCAACATTTGTCTGATAGAATGGCCCAATAATAGCGTCTTTGTTTTGGAGAGAATGCTTACTAATTAGAGATTCTACTGCAGCACTGTTTTTAGTTTCTTGTGAATCTATAACCGTTACATCAATTGATATTCCTAATGTTTTTGCCGAATCAATTGCCATTAATGCCCCAGCATAAAAATCTAAAGTCATGTTTAGAAATTTATCTTTTTTTAACTTTGAAATTAAGGAATTAATGGTGTCACTCTCTAGTTTAGAAATATTGAAAGGCAATAAAAGTGCAAGTTGTTTTTTTTCTTGTTTTGATTGAACAAGAGCGGGTGTTGTTAAACTATTTTTTTTTATTACTGGACTAGAAGGTACTTTTGAATTGACTTTTACATTAGTATTATTTACACTTTCATTAATTTTTGTACTAGAATTACTTTCCCTAATTACTAGCGAATACCCAATTGGAAGTGACTCACCTAGTGTGGGATTTAATCGATTAATGTCTTCAACAGAAATTGAATACTGAGTAGCGATTGAATATTTTGTTTCTTTTGGGAGTACAGTGTGCTGGAATTCACCAAGAGAATTTTTTGTAGTTATTTGATTCGGAATGGTAATTTCTTGACCTATTTTCAGTCCTGAATCAACTAGTGCTGGATTAGCTTTTTCTAAATCTACTATCGTAACTCCGTATAGTTTTGAAATACTGAACCAAGTTTCTTTGGTTGCTACGGTGTGTTTACCACCCATAGCCGTTTTTGAAATTGCAATGGTGGTTCCGCTTGGTATTAGTAATATGCTATTCAAAGCGATTCCTTTTTGAGAATCTGGATTGAGTTGGTAAATGTCAAACGGAGTTACTTGGTACTTTTGGGCAATAATCGCAATTGTCTCTCCAGAAGAAACCGTATGTTTTACATACCCCTTTGTTTGTCCAAAAAGTGAAATCGAAACAACCGATAAGCAAAAGAAAATCGAAAAAAAATTGCGCATAATACTCAAGAGATTAATTTATTCCCATTCAATCGTAGCAGGTGGCTTAGAACTTATGTCATAAACCACTCTATTCACCCCTTTAACTTTGTTGATAATATCATTAGATACTTTCATTAAAAAGTCATACGGAAGGTGAACCCAATCCGCTGTCATACCATCGGTAGATTCCACTGCTCTTAACGCGACAACTTTTTCGTAAGTACGCTCATCACCCATAACACCAACGCTATTTACAGGAAGCAATATAGCTCCTGCCTGCCAAACGGAATCATACAATCCCCAAGATTTTAATCCATCAATGAATACCGCATCAACTTCTTGTAGAATACGGACTTTTTCGGTGGTAATGTCACCTAATATTCTTATGGATAATCCAGGACCTGGAAAAGGGTGTCGTCCTAAAAGTTCTGAATTAATTCCTAAAGTAGCTCCCACTCTTCGCACCTCATCTTTAAAAAGCATGCGAAGTGGTTCTACGATTTTCAATTTCATATAATCGGGCAATCCTCCTACATTATGATGTGATTTTATAGTCGCTGAAGGACCTTTTACTGAAACAGACTCTATCACGTCTGGATAAATGGTTCCTTGCGCTAGCCATTTCACGTCTTCGATTCTATTCGCCTCGTCATCAAAAACTTCAATAAAAACTCGGCCAATTGCTTTTCGTTTTAACTCGGGATCTTCTATACCTGCCAATGCTTCCATAAAGCGATCAGAGGCATCTACTCCTTTCACATTTAATCCCATTCCTTTGTACTGGTCCAATACACTTTGGTATTCATTTTTTCGAAGTAAGCCATTATTTACAAAAATGCAATATAGATTTTCTCCAATAGCCTGATGTAAAAGTACTGCAGCTACAGTTGAATCTACTCCCCCTGACAGCCCTAAAACAACTTTATCAGATTGTACTTTTTGCTTTAGCTCTGCAACCATATCAGCTACAAATGCATTGGGAGTAAATGTCTGAGGTACTTTAGCAATTTTTACTAAAAAATTCTCTAACATTTGTTTTCCATCTGAAGAATGATACACTTCTGGATGGTATTGAATCGCATAAGTGGTTTCTCCCTCTATTCTGTACACCGCATTTTCAACATCGTTGGTGCTGGCCAGTTTTACGGCATTTGTTGGCAATGTTTTAATCGTATCGCTATGACTCATCCAGACTTGAGAATTTTCAGAGATACCTTCAAAAAAGGGTTCATTTGATTTAATAAAAGTCAGATTAGCTCTACCGTATTCTCTAGTATTGGATGGAGCAACTTCACCACCACTAAAATGAGCTAAATATTGGGCACCATAACAAACCGCTAACATGGGAAGTTTACCTCTAATTTGAGATAAATCAGGATGAGGTGCATCTTCAGCTCTAACCGAAAAAGGGCTTCCTGATAAAATAACTGCTTTATAACTCGATAAATCACTCGGAAAATGATTGTAGGGAAAGATTTCGCAGAAAATATTTAACTCGCGAACTCTTCTTGCAATAAGCTGGGTGTATTGCGATCCGAAATCTAAAATAAGTACGTTGTGTTGCATGCGCAAAAATACTTTATTAATTTGGATTTCAAAATGGGAGACCTCTAAAATTTGCTTTTTTTAAGCAATTAACTTCCACAGATTATTTATATGTTTGGTATAATTTAATAAAAAAATAATCGTTATTATGATATTAAATTTAGACCATTTCAAAAAAACTATTATTTTTGAAGTGCTTTAAAAAAAAAGATGCACTTTTGTAAACAGACTCAATAAAGCCTACTTTTTATGACATTTTTTAATTTATTATTACAAGCGAACGCTTCCGTAGATTCCATTTCTAATTCAGTTTCCGAACCTAATAACGTTACAAACACAACAGAAACGATATCCTACCTTGACTTTTTATTGAAAGGTGGTATCATGATTATCCCAATTATATTACTATTGTTTTTTTGCATTTATGTAATAATTGAGCGCTATTTGGCAATAAAAAAAGCGATACGCCAGGAATCAAATTTACTCAGTGATGTCAAATTACAACTAAAAACGGGTAAAATTGAGCAAGCAATCATGTTGTGCAACAGAGAAAATAATGCTTCTGCTGCTATAATAAAAAGCGGGGTTAGTATTATTGGCCGACCAATTAGCGAAATTGAATCCATAATGGAGCGGACTGCAAACGTAGAAATTGCTCAAATGGAAAAGGGTCTAGGAAATTTGGGGCTAATTTCTGGAATAGCACCCATATTAGGATTCATCGGAACCATTTCTGGGGTAATTAAAATATTTCATACCATTTCTAATACTGGAAATTTAAATATCCAAACTATTTCTGGTGGATTATATGAAAAAATGATTAGTAGTGGCGCTGGTCTCGTAGTTGGTGTCGTAGCTTATTCTGCCTATCATTTGTTCAACATGATGATTGATGGATTTGCCTTAAAAGCTCAAAAACAGACATTAGAAATTATCAACGTAATACAAGAACCATAAAATGGCTATTAAAAGAAATAAACGCTTTCATGCCGAAATTCCGACCTCGTCATTAAGTGACATTATGTTCTTTTTATTTTTGTTTTTTCTAATCATATCCACATTGGCGAATCCTAATGTGATTAAGTTGACTTTACCAAAAGCAACTACAAATGAAACTACTAATAAAGACCACATAAGCCTTTCGGTTACAGAAGATAAAAAATATTATATCAACAAAGAAGAAATTCCGTTTGCTGAATTAGAATCGGCATTGGCACAAAAAACGGCTACTAGTATTGATAAAACTGTAGTTGTTCGTGTCCCTGCAGACAATAAAGTACAAGATTTAGTTGATTTAATGCAAATGGGAGTTAAACTCAAATTGAATTTTGTTATTGCTACTTCAAAATAATTAACATGGTACGAACGCTATTGCTAATAGGTTTAGGTGGCGGTTTAGGCAGTGGGTTGCGCTATTTAACCACGGTAGTTTTACAACGGTATTATTCTTCGATTTTCCCATTAGCTACATGGGTAACCAATCTTATTGGATGTTTTCTCATTGGATTAATAATTGGGATTTTAGACAAAAATGAAATGGCCAATTCTGATTATAAATGGTTTTTAATAACTGGATTTTGTGGAGGATATACTACTTTTTCCGCATTTGGCTATGAAAATATTAATTTGATGCAAAATAATAATTTTGGTCTCTCCTTTTTATATATAAGTTTAAGCGTAATTTCAGGATTATTTGCTGTTTGGTTAGGCCTATTTATTTCAAAATAATTGATAACACCTTGTTAAATTGTTACGTATTTGCGAAAAAAATGTAACTTCGCACTCATGAAAAGTACCGATATTCAATCCTTACAATCACTTCTGGCCTCGCCAAAAAAAATTACAATCATTCCACATAGAAATCCCGATGGAGATGCTATGGGTTCAACATTGGCTTTAGGTCACTTTTTAAGAAAATTAAATCATCAAGTGGTTGTCATTTCACCTAATGAATTTCCAGAATTTTTATCTTGGATGCCAGGAGCAAAAGAAGTGCTTTTTTATGAAAAAGATAAAGTAAACACCACCCAATTACTCCAAGAATCAGAGTTAATTTTTGCACTTGATTTTAACGCATTACATCGCATTGGCGAAATGGAAAACGTGCTTAATAAAGTTACTGTACCCATGGTCATGATTGATCATCATCAAAAACCAGATGATTTTGCGGTGATTACCTATTCAGATACTTCATTCGGTTCTACCTGTGAAATGATTTATAATGTAATTGAATTTCTTAACCAAACTAATCTAATTGATAAACCAATCGCTACGTGTCTTTACACTGGGATTTTAACTGATTCTGGATCATTTCGCTATCCAAAAACTACAGGAAGAACTCACCGAATTGTAGCCGATTTGATTGATTTAGGTGCTGAAAATACCGAAATTCCTAATTTATTATTTGACAACAACTCCTATAATCGGCTACAATTATTAGGGCGTGCATTGCAAAATCTGAAAGTAATTCCCGAAAAAAAAGCCTCCTACATTACTTTAACACAAAATGAATTAGATGAATTCAAACAGATAAAAGGAGACACTGAAGGAATTGTAAATTATGGATTAACCATAAAAGGAATTGTTTTTACCGCAATTTTTATAGAAAATAAAGACGAAAACTGCATAAAAATATCATTCCGCTCTCAAGGTAGTTTTGATGTAAATCAATTCGCAAGAGACTATTTTAATGGCGGAGGTCACATAAATGCAGCCGGAGGAAAATCAGAACTTACACTAGAGGCTACCGTTCAAAAATTTGAAGAATTAGTTTCTAAATTATCCATTAATCATGAGAAATAATAGCATCTTATTGTTGGCAACCATTTGCCTATTAAGCCTGATTGGCTGCAGCCAACAACAAGCCAGAAAACCAATTTCGCAATCTTCTGGAAGTTTTATGAAGGAGTCGGCGGCACGAAATAAAAAACTAGTTGCTTCAGAAGAAAGTCGTATTGATTCCATTATAAAAAGTAATCCTGAAAAGGACTATTTTGCTTCTACAAAAGGATATTGGTATCAATATGATATTCAAAACAAAACCGATTCAATATCTCCAAAAAAAGGAGATGTTGCCTATTTTGAATATGAAATAAAAAGTCTTGACGGGTCAATTATTTACTCAAAATTAGAACTTGGACCACAAGAATATTATGTTGATAAAGAACAAAAAATCTTAATAGGTTTGCGCCATGGGATCAAATTAATGCATAAAAAAGAAAAAGTTAACTTTTTATTGCCTTCAAATATGGCCTATGGATATCGTGGTGACAATAAAAGAATTGGAGCAAATGAACCTATTATTTGTAGTGTTACATTAACTGATTTTAAACCCGAATAAATTCAAAAAAAAATACGAATGAAAACAAAAGTATGTTTATTGGTCAATATACTAGTTACACTTTTTGCATGCCAAGACGAACATAGCAAACTTCCAGATGGACTATACGCTGAAATCACAACAGGGAAAGGAACAGTACTTGTTCAACTTGAATATGAAAAAACGCCCATCACTGTTGCAAATTTCATTACGCTTGCCGAAGGTAAAAATCCGTTCGTAAATTCAGAATTTAAAGGAAAACCATTTTATGATAATTTGAAATTTCATCGAGTAATTCCAAATTTTATGATACAAGGTGGCGATCCTTTAGGAAATGGCTCTGGAGATACTGGCTATAAATTTAAAGACGAAATTACCGACTTGAAATTTGAAACTGGTGGATTACTAGCAATGGCTAATTCAGGACCTGGTACTAACAGCAGTCAATTTTTTATTACACATGTAGCGACTCCGTGGCTTGATGGCTTGCATACTATTTTTGGTCATGTAGTAGAAAACGGGATGGAAACTGTCAACAAAATCGTTCAAGACGATGCCTTAGTGTCCATAAAAATAATACGAAAAGGAGAAACAGCTAAAAAGTTTGACGCCCTCAAAGTATTCAATGATTTTTATGCGAGTGAATCCGAATTATTAAAAAAAGAACTAGCACTCGAAGCAGAGAAAAAAAAGATATACGACAAAAAATATCAAGTCATACTTGCTGAAAAAGTGGCGTATTTAAACTCCTTAAAAGAAAAAACTACCACAACAAAATCAGGACTTCAATTTATTATTATAAAAAAAGGTACTGGAAAAAAACCCGAAAACGGAACGCCTCTACTAATTGATTATGCTGGATATTTGGAAGACGGTAACTTATTTGACAGTAGTATTGAAAGTGTCGCCAAAACCTTTGGGAAATTTGACCAACGCAGAGCAGACGCTAACCAATATACTCCTATTCCTTTTCAAGCAGGGAAAAAAGACGGCATGATACCTGGCTTCATTGAAGGAATTGAAAAACTCTCTTTCGGAGACAAAGCCGTACTTTTTATTCCACCTCAATTAGCCTATGGTGAAGCAGGTGCAGGAGGAGTAATTCCGCCGAATGCAACAATAATATTTGAAATAGAACTTGTAAATTAATTAATAACCCAATACCATGAAAATGAAAATAAATTTTTTGTTAGTATTATTTTTTGGAATAACTACTATCAGCTTAGCTCAAGGCATTAAAAAACCAGTTGCCAATAAGAAACCAAATTCTGCAGTGAAGAATACGGTAAATCCTCCTGTTAATGAGGGGATATTTGTAGAATTTAACACTACGAAAGGTAAAATTTTGGTGCAACTAGAATACAAAAAAACTCCAATTACAGTAGCCAACTTCATTACCTTAATTGAAGGAAATAATAATTTCCTAACTGATGCTACTAGAAAAGGGAAACCATTTTATGATGGATTAAAATTTCACCGAGTAATCAAAGACTTCATGATTCAAGGAGGCGATCCTGCTGGAAATGGCTCCGGAGGCTGTGGATATTCTTTTAAAGATGAATTCACTGATTTAAAACATGACAAAGGTGGGATTTTATCTATGGCTAATTCTGGGCCTTCTACCAACAGTAGTCAGTTTTTTATTACCCACAAAGAAACTCCTTGGCTGGATGGAAAACATACTGTTTTTGGTCATGTAGTTAGTGGTATGAATGTAGTAAATCTGATAGCACAAGATGACGTAATGAATAAATTAACAGTCATTAGAACTGGTACAGAAGCTAAAAAATTTAATGCTCTAAAAGTGCTCTCTGATTATTTTGCAAATAAAGTGGAAGATGATAAAAAATTAGCAGCGACTCAGGCAGAAGCACAGGCTAAAAAAGCAGTATTAGAAGCAGAAGCTAAAGTGAAATACCAAGAAACCTATGGTCAAATAATTGCACAAAAAGCTTCGGCTTTGGCCACTCAAAAAACAACTGCTACTAAAACCGCTTCTGGACTGCAGTTTAGTATCATTCAAAAAGGAACTGGAAAAAAACCTGTAGATGGAGCAACTATCTATATCCACTATGCAGGGTATTTAGAAGACGGAACTTTATTTGATAGTAGTGTTGAAGAAGTGAACAAAGCATGCGGGAAATACGATCAAAATAGAGCCTCACAAAATGGATACCAACCATTTCCATTTCAATATGGAAAAAAAGATGGATTAATTCCTGGTTTCATAGAAGGTCTTGAAAACATGACCATTGGTGATAAAGCAGTTGTGTTTATCCCATCTAACTTAGCCTATGGAGAAAGAGGTGCTGGCGGAGTTATACCTCCAAATTCAAATATTATTTTCGAAATAGAATTACTTGAATCAATACCAACTCCAAAACAATAATTAGAGCTATTTCTAAAAAAAGGCACACTTAGTTTTTCTAGTGTGCCTTTTTTAAATTATGGTGGAATCTAATTACTTAAACTTCCATTCAAATTCATCCTTAGCATCAATGATTGCTCCAATTTCGAATTTCACTACCTCATCAAATTCCGTTTGAAAGATAATCCAATTGTCTTCATTGAAATAATTTTCAAAAGTATCAAATTCTTCTTGAGTGAATTTCGTAATTCCTTTTTGAGCCAACTCTGATTTAACATCACTGATTGTTCTTCCAATGATTTTGTTACCAAACAATTCCATTTCGGTGCTTGAAGCTACGATATATCCCATTCTATAATCCTCGTCTTTATAGAACGTCAAACGCATTTTTTGTGTATTGTAGGAAAAAATCACATTGTCATCTTCGTCTTTGTAATTTCTGTTTGGTTGTCCTAACAAAGCAATAACATCCTTTTGCTTCATTCCAAAAAGGAGTTGATCAATACCATTTTTTAAATTTATCTTCATTCAATTTTACTTATTAATTTCTTTAGTCCACAAAGGAAATGATAATATTAGTTAGTCGCAAGTCATTTAGAATTAACTTCTCTTTCGATCTAATTCTAATTGCAATAAAAACAGAGATAACCGTCATAATTATT
>JBIHZQ010000133.1:0-4019 GCA_044231345.1 Flavobacterium sp. | reverse complement strand
TGTAAAAAATTTTAATGAAGATAGTTAAAAGTATTTTGGTTTTTGCAACGCTGCTAATTACCACTTCAATGCTGAGTTGAGAACGGTTCAATCAATTTTCAATTGAAGCAAGTACAAGTTATACAATTCCATTAATCCTTTTTCTACGCCGACACTCTATTTATGATACTAAGCAGAATAAAAAGTACTCTTGTTTTTTTTAAAAAACTTCGTGAAGATAATTTCAACGTAGCTGATTTAAGTTATGTCCCACGATGGATTATCTTTTATATAGATTTATCGATTTCTCTGGTAGCGGGATTACTAAATTATTCGTTACTTGAAACTACTAATATTCAATACCACGATGTGTTATCTATTCAATATCGGTTTTTAATTTACTTGATATTTAATGCTATTTCATTTGTTATTTTTAGAACTTATTCGGGTTTAATTCGTCACTCTAGTTTTATTGATGCCGTCAAAATTTTCTTAGCCGTTGGGTTGTCCCATGGAGCTATTATTGTTTTGGACAATGCTCAATGGTTTTTTACTGGAAAAAAAGTATTTGTAACTACAGCTATTGTGATTAATTTTCTTTATTGTTTTATTTTATTATTAGCATTTCGAATTGCGGTTAAAATGTTTTTTGAAAAAGCTACTTTTTCTTTAAACAAAGGTGCAAAATTACGAACAATAATCTATGGCACAGATGCTAACGCTATTGCCTTAGCTAATGCACTGCATAAAGAAATCCCCAACCGATTCAAAATAGTTGGTTTTGTTGATCAAGACAACAATGCAGGTAAAAAGAGAATTTTCGACATTAAAATTTTTAATTTGGATCGGCCCTTGCCAATTTTACTCCGGTATTTAAAGGTTGAGGCACTCATTTTAATAGACCCAAAATTAGATAAAGAGTACAAGAAAAAAATTATTGATTCGTGTCTTGAAAATAGGATAAAAGTATTTACGGCTCCTTTAGTCGCTGATTTTCAATCAGTTGAATTTTCTCAAGGAAGTATACGTAGTTTAAATATTGAAGAATTGCTTGAGCGGGACGCTATTCTACTGGATAATCTAAACGTATCATCAAGTGTTGCCAATAAAGTTATTCTTGTCACCGGAGGTGCTGGTTCAATTGGGAGTGAAATTATAATGCAATTATCAAGGTATCAACCTAAAAAAATAATTATTGTAGATCAAGCCGAAACTCCAATGCATGATTTGGAACTAAGTCTAAAAAATAAATTCCCAACGGTTTCGTATCATTTTGTAATTGGAGATATTAGAGATGCTATTGAAATGGAAGCCGTTTTCGCAACACATTCCCCTGATTTTCTATACCATGCTGCCGCATACAAACATGTGCCAATGATGGAGAAAAATCCAACTCAGGCGGTATTGGTAAACATATTAGGAACGAAAATCATTGCCAACTTAGCGTTAAAATATAATGTAACTAAGTTTGTATTTATTTCAACTGACAAAGCAGTAAATCCTACCAATATTATGGGGGCTACTAAAAGAATTTCTGAAATATATACACAAGCGTTATTTTTTGAGAATAGCAAGCAATCCAATTGCACCAAATTTATAACTACTCGATTCGGAAACGTTTTAGGATCTAACGGTTCAGTAGTTCAATTGTTCACCAAACAAATTGAAGCGGGCGGGCCGATAACATTAACACATCCTGAGGTCACGAGATATTTCATGACCATTCCAGAAGCCTGTCAATTGGTTTTGGAAGCAGGAACTATGGGTAAAGGAGGAGAGATTTTTCTTTTTGATATGGGAGAGTCCATTAAAATACTAGACTTAGCTACAAAAATGATACAACTTTCTGGGTTGAAGCCGCATGAGGATATTGCTATAAAATATATAGGATTGCGACCGGGAGAAAAATTATATGAAGAATTATTGTCCGATGCTTCTATTACGATGCCAACGCACCATCATAAAATACTTATAGCTAAAGAAGAGCGGTATCATTTTGAAGAAATTCAGAACAAGGTGGACCAACTTATAGGTTCAGTAAAAGCTTTGAATACAGTAAATACGTTAGAAATAATAAAAAATTTAGTACCAGAATATCAAACGCCAGATTTTTATAACAATAAATTGTAACCCATAACTAATGAAAAGAATAGCCTTCGTTTTAGTAATACTATTATTTTACTCGTGTGCCTCTAAAAAAGAAATTATCTTATTTCAAGATATAAAAGAGAATGCTCAAGATCAAGTAGTTTATGCACTGCCAAAAATTCAAGTAAATGACATTTTAGATATAAAAATCAGTGCGTTAAACCCTGAGACCGCCATCCCATATAATTCGCTTTCAGCCTCCTTGAATACAGTGCCATCAATCGAATTAATGAAATTGCAGGGTCATCTCGTTTCAGCAGAAGGAAAAATTACGCTACCAATATTGGGGGCAATGAGTGTAGCAGGTAAATCTACTGCCGAGTTAGAACAGGAGTTGTCAACTAATCTAGAAAGCAATGGGCATTTAAAAAAGCCAACCGTTGCGGTTCGAATTCTTAATGCCAAAGTGACCATTCTAGGAGAAGTAGATAAGCCAGGAACCTATAATTATACCGAACAAACGATTACTTTACCTCAAGCATTGGGTTATGCGGGTGATATTACTATTGAAGCCAACAGAAAAGTAGTCCTGCTTATTCGTGAAGAAAATGGAATACGAAACTATCATAAAATTGATTTAACCCAATCGGATTGGTTTGCATCGCCTTATTATACCTTGAAACAAAACGATATTATTTATGTTTATCCCAATAATGTAAAAGTGAAGAGTGCTGGATTTATTGGAAATACTGGTACTGTTCTCTCGGTAATATCAATTTTATTAACCAGTTTTGTTTTGCTTACCCGATAATTATTTATGGAAAATTCTGAATTTAACGCAGCTCAAGAAGAAATCAATATTAAAGAACTACTCTTAAAATACGCAATGTATTGGAGGTGGTTTGTCATTGGAGTAATATGTACGTTGACTATCGCATTTTTTTATTTAAGATATACGAAACAAATTTATCAAACTACCGCTAAAATTAAAATATTAGACAATTCTCAAGGCGGAATGAAATTACCAAGTGACTTATCTTCTTTATTTTCAAATAAGAAGGTCAATCTTGATAACGAAATAGAAGTACTCAAATCTCATCGAATCATAGAACGAGTAGTGTTGGATTTGAATTTGACGACTGCTTATTATTCCGAAGGGAATATTGTAAGTGCTGAATTGTGGAAAGACGCCCCATTTAAAGTGATTTGGTTGGATGTAAAAGACAGTGTCAATTCAAAAAAATTAGAATTTAAGATTAAATTACAATCCGGAGGGTATACCATTTCATCTGCTAATGAATCTCCCTCTGAAGTAGTTGCTTTCGGTCAAAAAAACAAATTGGAAGGACAGTCATTCATACTAATTGGAGTGCCTGAATACCAAAACAAGAAAGGGAATACGGGTAATTTTACGATTATTAGAAGACCTCTCCATCAAGTCGTACAACACATATCCAATGCTATTGGCGTAGCGAGTACTGCCAAACAAAGTGAAATATTAACCATTTCGTTAAAGGGTGAAAACAAGGGAAAATCGGAAGATATCATAGACGCTTTAATCGATCAATTTAATCAAGACGGAGTCAATGACCGACAATTAATCTCCCAGCGAACCATAGATTTTGTTAATGACCGGTTTGTTTATTTGAGCAGTGAATTGGATTCTATTGAAAATACTAAAGAGGTATATAAAAAACAAAATAAATTAAGTTACCTGCCTGAAGATGCTAAGGTAACTATTGAGAAAAAGACCCTTTCCGAGAGTCAGTTTTTTAATTATGAAACTCAAATAGCCTTAGCTAAACTATTAGAAGAAACATTAAGTAAAGAGGGTGCTTTCGAATTATTACCAGCCAATATTGGTATAGAAAATGAAAATGTTAACCAGCTTATCGCTGAATACAATAAATCAAAACTAGATCGGGATAAATTATTACTGAGTGCAGGGACAA
>JBIHZQ010000132.1:0-4032 GCA_044231345.1 Flavobacterium sp. | reverse complement strand
GATGAAGTAATGGGTCAGTTAATACGCTTTGTTTCTTCTCATGAGGTTGGACACACCCTAGGTCTTCCACACAATTTTGGATCAAGTGTTGCATACCCTGTAGATTCTTTACGTTCTCCTTCATTTACTAAGAGAATGGGCGGAACTGCTCCTTCTATCATGGACTATGCTCGTTTTAACTACATCGCTCAACCGGGTGATGAAGGTGTTGTTTTATACCCAGGAGTTGGTGAATACGACAAATGGGCTGTTAAATGGGGTTATACCTGGTTTGATAATCAAACACCTGAAGAAGAAGCCAAAACATTAAACAAGTGGACTATCGAAAGAGCTGGAAATCCAATTTATTTCTATGGTCAACAAACTGGAAATCCAATAGATCCACGTGCTCAATCAGAAGATCTTGGAGATGATGCAGTAAAAGCATCTCAATATGGTATTGCTAACTTGAAGCGTATCCTTCCAAATATCGAAAAATGGACTTATGAAGAAGGCAAACCTTATGATAACCTAAAAGAGCTTTATGGTGAAGTTTTAGGTCAGTGGAACCGTTATATGGGACATGTACGTTCTAATATTGGTGGTATCTATGAGAATGATAAAACTTACGAACAAAAAGGACCGGTTTATACGCATGTTGATAAATCAAAGCAAAAAACAGCAGTTAAATTTATTAATGATCAAGCCTTCATAACACCAAATTGGATGCTTGACCAAAACGTATTAAATAAGTTTGATAATGCCGGAATTGTTGATCGCTTGAGAAGAACACAAGTTGGTGTTTTAAATGGAATCCTTGATTTTTCACGCCTTAGCAGAGTAATTGATAATTCAGTGAAAAATGGCAACAATTCATATGCAATGACTGAACTATTTTCTGATCTTAGAAATGGAATTTGGTCGGAGTTAAGAACAGGTGCCAATGTAGATACCTATCGTCGTAATTTACAAAGAGCATACGTTGAAAGAATGTCTTATCTTTTGAATGAAAACGAAGCTCAGGTACCTCCACAATTTGCAGCCCTTGCTGGTCCGCAAATTGATGTTTCTCAATCAGATATTCGCCCAATGGCTAGACAAGAATTGAAAACTTTGGCTGCACAAATTAGGTCATCATTACCTAAATATGCTAACCCGGTAATCAAATCACATTTAGAGGATGTGCTTGTTCGTATCGACGAGGCATTGAATCCAACAAAGTAATAAAATCAAATTTAAAAACCCTGCATCTAAATGGATGCAGGGTTTTTTTATGAGTTTAAATTCATGAAAGCCCAGAAACAATTTCATCAATTCCATTCCTTATCGGTATATTAGTATCATAATATGACACGATGAAATCATTATTTTTTAGCACACTCCTTTCGGTTTTTATATCAACAGGTTTATATGCACAAACCGATTCTCTTGCTGTAGTAAATGCAAAATGGGATAAAGAAAAAATTGGACAGGGAGTAACTTTAAAAACTTTCTGGTTTCAAAACTCACTTTTCAATTCTAATCAATTTGTTAGTGTACTAGAAATTAAAAAGAAGAAAAAATATGAGTTTGATCTTGGTTATGACCCGAAAAAACTAATCACAACAAGTGATTTTGGTGAACAAGCTAATGCAATTGCTTCTCTAAATGGGACATTTTTTGATATTAGCAATGGTGGGTCGGTAGATTATATTAAATCGAATGGAGAAGTAATTAATGAAAACCGCCTTTCTAAAAATGGCAAAAGGGCGATACACCAAAAATCGGCCTTAGTAATAAATAAGGGTAAATTAAGCATCGCGAAATGGAATGGGAAACCAGATTGGGAAAAAACATTGCTAGCAGATGACATAATGGTTAGCGGACCGCTTCTAATAATAGACAAATCTGAAGAAAAACTAGATACCGCAAATACATTCAACAAAACAAGACATCCACGAACCGCTGTTGCCATTACAAAAAACAAGCGCGTTTTATTGATTACTGTGGATGGTCGAAATGCCAATTCAGCAGGAATGAGCTTGTTTGAGTTAAGCAAATTAATGCGCTGGATGCAAGCAAAAGATGCGATCAACCTAGATGGCGGCGGCTCTACAACTCTTTGGGTAAACAATGGGACTGGGGTAGTAAACTTTCCTACCGATAATAAAAAATGGGACCACGAAGGACAAAGAAAGGTCGCAAATGTGCTCCTATTGAAGAAAAAGTAATTTCACATTTGGAAGAATAAATAATGAAGGCTTCTGAAGAAAACTATGTCTATCTCCTAGCTAAAATTGATGGCTTTATCCGTAAATATTACCTCAATAAGGTTTTAAAAGGACTAATTTTTCTACTTGCCTCAAGCTTAATAGCCTATGTTTTTGTGATTGCTGCAGAACACTTTGGTCGTTTTAACTCAATTTTTAGGGCTATTTTATACTATTCATTTATAGCTATTAATCTTTTTGTGCTTATTGGATATATCCTAATTCCACTTCTATCTTATTTAAAGCTTGGCAAAAGCATTAGCCATGAACAGGCTTCAAGCATTATTGGGGCACACTTTTCGCCCATAAAAGACAAGCTCCTCAATACCCTTCAATTAAAAAACCTATACGATTCTAACCCTGAACAGCGGCAACTAATTGATGCCAGCATCAATCAAAAAATAACAGAACTAAAACCCATTCCATTTAATCTTGCAATCAGACTAAATGAAAATATTAAATACTTAAAGTTCAGCCTTGCTCCCTTGGCTATTCTAATATTTATCTTCTTTGCTTCACCATCCATTTTAAGTGAAAGCACCACGCGTTTAATCAATTACAACAAACATTTTGTAGAAAAAGCCCCCTTTGAATTCGAAATTTTAAATGAAAGTTTAGTGGCAGAGCAGGGGAGTGACTTTACTTTAAAGGTTAGACTTAGTGGCAATCAAATTCCTGCAGAATTATATCTTGAAGATGGCTTAAATACCTTCAAACTCAAGCGTGAAAACAATGTTCGGTTCAACTATACCTTTAAAAACATTCAAAAAAGTCTAAAAATAAGACTAAACGCAAGCAAGTTTAAGTCGGGCGAATATTCATTGGAAGTGAAAACCAAACCCAGCATCCTTAAATTTGATGTTTATATCGAATATCCTGCTTATCTGAAAAAGAAAAACGAGTTTTTAAGAAACTCTGGAGATTTAATCGTCCCAGAAGGTTCAAAAATAAGCTGGAAATTTATCACCGATAATAGCGATTTTATTGATTTAAGAGTAAATACGAAGAAATATTTGCTCAATAAAAGTGCTGATAATGAATTTAATTTTAGCTATGGTGCTTTAAAAACCTCAAGCTACGAAATTAAGCCAATCAAAAACGGACTCGAGGGAGCTCCATCGGTAAATTATCAAATTCAAGTAATTCCCGATCTTTTGCCAGTAATTGAACTTGAAGAGACCCGGGATTCGATTAATAAACAAGTGCTTTATTTTACTGGTCAGCTAAGCGATGACCATGGTTTATCAAAACTTACCTTCAACTACCGGGTTTTGATGGGTGATACCAAAACGAATGGATTTAAAAAAACCATCGAATTCGACAAAAATTCCAATCAAAGCAATTTTATCCATGCTTGGGATATCGCAAATATTGGAACGCGTTTGGGTGATCAAATAGAATATTACTTTGAAGTATTTGATAATGATGGAGTTAACGGTCCGAAATCTAGTAAATCAATCGTCAAGACCTTAAAAATGCCATCTCAAGAAGAGATTGACGGGGCCCTTTCGGCGAAGTCTGAAAAAACCAAAGAAAAAATGGAGGAGGCTATCAAAGAAGCTAAGGAACTAGAGAAAGAAGCCAAAAAATTAAACCAAGTTCTTCTTAATAAAAACACGCTCAGTTATGCGGACAAAAAACAGGTTGAAAATCTTGTAAAAAAGCAAAATGATTTAGAAAAACTTATTAAAGAAATACAAAATGAAAACAAAGAAAATAATTTAGGCCAAAAGTCACTCGAAAACGAACAAATTCTTGAGAAACAAAGGCAAATAGAAAAGTTATTCGATAATGTCTTAGACGA
>JBIHZQ010000131.1:0-4051 GCA_044231345.1 Flavobacterium sp. | reverse complement strand
GATTTTCAATACGTTATTTCAAGACGAATCAATAACTTTTGATAGTGAAAAAGGTAAATTTATTATTCGCTAATAATTATTTTACGAGTGCTATTTGTCGTTTAGCCTCCCCTACTACAAAAGCCACCGAATTAGCAATATTAAAACTACGAATCAAATGAGACATTGGAATGGTCAGATGATTTTCAAACAATTTTAGTACCTCGTCACTCAAGCCGACACTTTCTTTTCCAAAGACTAACCAATCTCCATCCTGAAAATCATTTTCTAAATAGGATTTTTTGGCATGAGAACTCATTAAGAAAACACGGGAAACATCTGGAATTTGCATAATCCACTCTGAAATGTTTTGGTATTCAGTGACGTCCAAATGCACCCAGTAATCAAGCCCTGAACGCTTGAGGTTTTTATCATTTATCACAAACCCAAAAGGATGAATTAAATGCAATCGGCTTTCTGTGCCTACGCACAAGCGACCTATATTTCCAGTATTATTAGGTATTTCTGGCTCTACTAAAACGATATTCAACATAATTAATTGGATTATAGATTACACTATTATTCAGAAACATTAAAGTTGGCAACTTCCATAACTTCTCCCGATTTTAATTGATTCAAATTCATATTCCCTATTCGAACACGAACCAAACGTAATGTGGGAAAACCAACTGCTGAAGTCATTTTTCGAACTTGTCTAAACTTTCCTTCCGTGACAGTAATGGAAACCCAAGAAGTTGGACCATGACGGGCGTCTCTAATTTTTTTTCCTCTTTCACAAAAATCGGGGGGATTCAAAATTATAAAAGCGAAACAAGGTTTTGTTTTATATTTTGTTCTATTAAAACCGATAACCACACCCGTTTTCAATTCATCGACAGCGGATTGAGTAATGATTCCATCCACTTGAGCGTAATATTCTTTTTCTACTTTTTTACTTCTAATTATTTCACTCACTTTTCCATCCGTAGTTAACAAAAGTAGGCCCTCTGAGTCTTCGTCGAGTCTTCCAATGGCCATGGTACCTTCGGGAAAAGAAAATAATTCTCCCAATAATTTCTTTTTTCGCTTTAGCTTATAAACAAATTGACTCAAATAGCCGTAGGGTTTGTAAAGAATGAAATGGTGATGAATCATGGGTTTGAATTTGATGTAAAATTACATTTTTAATTAACTAAATTTATTCTGAACAACAGAAAATTTCCCTATTTTTACAATCCTAAATCGAAGCACTATGTCTCCAACTATTTCAATCCTTATTGTATTTATTGTTGCCTTATCCGTTGGTGTTTTCATTGGCAAACTATTATTTTCAGCTCAAGCAAATTCAGAAAAAGCTGGACTGGAAGAAAAAAATAGAAGTTTAATTCAGGAGTTAGATTTCCAAAAAAACCAATTTGAGAAATCGAGTTTAGCGTATGAAGCTATCCGAATTGAAAAAGAAGCAATGACAATTCAACTCACTAAAAAAGAAGCCGATTTTGACCATTTATTTCAACGGAATAAAGAACAAAAGGAAGAAGTTGAAAAACTACAGGAAAAATTCACAACTGAATTTGAAAACCTAGCTAATAAAATTTTAGAGGAAAAGTCCAATAAATTTACCGAACAGAACAAAGAGAATATGAAAAATATCTTGTCGCCTTTACAAGATAAAATTCAATTATTTGAGAAGAAAGTTGAAGATACGCACAAAGAAAGTATTGATCATCATGCTGCTTTACGCCAACAAATTTTGGGTTTGCGTGATATGAATATCCAGATGAGTAAAGAAACTATTAATTTGACTAAAGCACTTAAAGGCGATAGTAAAATGCAAGGAAATTGGGGTGAATTGATATTGGAACGCGTATTAGAGAAATCTGGATTAGAGAAGGACAGAGAATATTTTGTACAACTAAGTCATACTACTCATGATGGAAGCCGCGTTTTTCCTGATGTTGTTATCAATCTGCCTGATGGAAAAAAGATGATTGTCGATTCTAAAGTTTCTTTAACTGCCTATGAAAAATACACCAATACAGATGATGAAAATTTAAAAATTGGTTATTTGAAAGAACATGTAAATTCAATTAAACGACATGTTGAACAGTTAGGTGATAAAAATTATCATGATTTATATGAAATTGAAAGTCCCGATTTTGTCTTATTATTTATTCCAATTGAATCCGCATTTGCCTTGGCTTCGAATGATGATACTACCTTATACAACAAAGCATTCGAAAAAAACATTGTAATTGTCACTCCATCAACGTTATTAGCCACGCTGCGAACAATTGACAGCATGTGGGCCAATCAAAAGCAGCAAGAAAATGCATTCGAAATTGCCCGACAAGCTGGTGCTTTATATGATAAATTTCAGGGATTATTAGCAGATTTAATCAAAATTGGAAAGCGAATCGATGACAGTAAAACCGAATATGGATTAGCCATGAACAAACTTTCTGAAGGCAATGGAAACTTGATTGTCAGTGTCGAAAAATTGAAAAAAATGGGAGCTAAAGCCAAAAAATCGCTTCCAGAAAACATCGCAAAAAGAGTCGGGATTGACGAAGCAGAATAAATTCTTCCACCAAAAAATAGCAAATACAACTTGGATTAATTGACTATGATTTTTTTTATTTTTAACAATTATTTTTGTTTAACATTATTCAAAAATTGTTAAACATTTTATATCTTTGTAAAAATTAAAAATACCATGGCAACAAAAAAGCAAGTCTTGTCTAAAGAGGCATTAATTTCAATGTATATGAATTATACTTTGGAAAATAATGAAAGACCAAAATCTGTTTTTCAATTTACAAAAGCAAACGGAATTTCAGAAACTGAATTTTATTCATTTTTCGGAACGTTGGAAGCGTTAGAAAATGAAGTTTTCCATTTGTTTTTTGAAAAAACAATAGCGTTACTAGACAAGGATTCGAACTATGAGTCCTATGATATGAAAAGTAAATTATTGAGTTTTTACTTTACTTTTTTTGAACTACTTTCAGCCAATAGAAGTTATGTGGTAATGACTTTAAGCGAACATAAAAATCAATTAAAAAATATATCCAAACTTGCTAATTTAAGAACAAATTTTAAGGAATTTTGTGCAGGAATAATCTCTGATGAATTTAGAACTAATCAAGAGCAATTTCAAAATTTTCAAGAAAAAGCCTTTCAAGAAACCTCATGGATTCAGTTTCTTTTGACTTTAAAATTTTGGATGGATGATGCTTCGGCTTCCTTTGAAAAAACTGACATTTACATTGAAAAATCAGTAAAAGCGTCATTTGAATTGATGAATATTTCCCCGTTAGATAGTCTAATTGATTTTGGTAAATTTATATTCAAAGAAAAAATACACTCCAAATAAATGAAAACCATCGATTATATTCCAACATCAAAAATTGAACGCGCAAGTAAATTAGTACAAACAGGTGCAAAAGTAGGTGTTAACTACTTAAAATATTATGGTGAAAAATTAGTCTATCCTGAATTAAACAGGGATAAACTCAATGAAAATAATGCAGAAGATATCTATGATGGGCTAAAAAGCCTAAAAGGAAGTGCGCTAAAAGTGGCTCAAATGTTGAGTATGGACAAGAGTTTTTTGCCGCAAGCTTATGTAGAAAAATTTTCTTTATCTCAATTTTCAGTTCCACCACTATCGGCTCCTTTAGTATTAAAAACATTCAAATCCAATTTTGGAAAAACTCCGTATGAAATCTTTGATGAATTTAATCCAAATTCTGTCAATGCAGCGAGTATTGGTCAAGTCCACTTAGCTATAAAAGGAGGTAAAAAATTAGCCGTAAAAATACAATATCCTGGAGTTGCCAATAGCATATCTTCTGATTTAGCATTGGTAAAACCAATAGCAATAAGAATGTTTAATCTTCAAGGAAAAGATTCAGACAAATATTTCAAGGAAGTAGAAGATAAATTGATTGAAGAAACAAACTATTTACTTGAATTAAAACAAAGTCAACAAGTTGTAAAAGCATGTGAGAAAATCCAGAACATTATTTTTCCTAACTATTATCCAGAGTACTCGAGTGACAAAATCATT
>JBIHZQ010000007.1:0-35428 GCA_044231345.1 Flavobacterium sp. | reverse complement strand
GTATGTGAAAGAAAACTACGAAGCGGAATTAGCACATGTGGAGCGAGAATTAAAAGCAAGAAAATATTATGCAATTGGTGAAATCGGAATTGATTTATATTGGGATAAAAGCCATCTAAAAGAACAACAAATTGCCTTCAAAAGACAAATTCAATTGGCCAAACAGCATAAGTTGCCAATAGTGATACATTGTAGAGAGGCTTTTGATGAAATTTTTCAAATTTTGGAAGAAGAAAAATCATCCGATTTATTTGGGATTTTCCATTGTTTCACAGGGACTTATGAGCAGGCGCTGAGGGCGATTTCTTATAATATGAAACTAGGAGTCGGCGGAGTTGTTACGTTTAAAAATGGTAAAATAGACCAATTTTTAAATCAAATTGAGAGCAAGAACATCGTTTTAGAAACCGACTCACCCTATTTAGCGCCAATTCCTTTTCGAGGAAAACGCAATGAAAGTGCCTACATAACTTTGGTGGCAGAAAAAGTGGCTCAAATTTATGGTCTTTCTGTTGAAGAAATTGCCCAAATTACAACTGAAAATTCTAAAGCGGTATTTGGGATTTAACCCTGGCCAATTTACAAGTCAATAAAATTTCGTTATTTTGCGAATATTAAAACATGGAAAATGTCAAAATTTGATTCTATTCGTCCTTTTTATGACGCGGAAATAAATACTTCTATAAAAAACGTCATCAATCATCCAATGATGAAAGCGTTGATGAATTTTACTTTTCCTCACCAAGAGGATTCCGTTTGGAAAGAACAATTAAGTAAAACCCACTCAATAAGAGATTTTCAGTGTAACTTTATATACGAGTCAATACAACAAGTACTCTCAAGAAGTTCAGACGGATTATCGACCTCGGGTTTTGAAAAATTAGAAATGAATACCTCTTACCTTTTTATTTCAAACCATCGAGACATTATTTTAGACACCTCCTTACTTAATGCGGCGCTTTTTGACCATGGTTTAGTAATGACCGCGTCTGCTATTGGGGATAACCTTGTAAAAAAATCGTTTCTACTGACCTTGTCCAAATTAAATAGAAATTTTTTAGTTCAAAGGGGATTGACTCCTAGAGAATTATTGCAGAGTTCTAAAAACATGTCGGAATATATAGGACAATTGCTTCTTCACGAAAATCGTTCTGTTTGGATTGCTCAACGCGAAGGGCGAACCAAAGACGGAAACGATTCGACAAACCCTGGCGTATTAAAAATGCTATCCATGGGGTCTGACGAAGATAATTTGATGAATTATTTTAAAAAAATTAAGATTGTTCCCGTTTCCATTTCCTATGAATACGATCCTACCGACGCTTTAAAAATGCCGCAATTAATGGCAGAAGCCAACAATGAAGTGTACATTAAAGAAAAAAATGAAGATTTCATGACGCTATTAAGCGGAATAATGGGTCAAAAAAAGCGAATTCATATTCACGTTGGAGAGGTGTTAACTAACGAATTAGACAAAATTGCAGCTGAATTTGATAATGCAAATAAACAAATTCAAGCGGTAGCTCAAGAAATTGACCATTCGATATTGAGTACCTATAAGTTATGGCCAACCAATTATATTGCATATGATATTCTATATAAAACCAACACTTTTGCCGATAATTATACAGAAAATGAAAAATCACTTTTTGAACGGCGATTAGAAATGAGAATTGACGAATCTAATGCAATAGAGAAAGATAGTTTTCTTGCAATGTATGCTAATCCAGTAGTTAATAACTTGAAGTACCATGCAGAATAAATCAAAAATACTTTTAATTTATACCGGTGGAACTATCGGGATGATGAAGGATTTTGAAACGGGAGCGTTGAAAGCCTTCAATTTTAAAAAATTATTGCAAAAAATCCCTGAATTAAAACAATTGGATTGTGAAATAGAAACTATTTCATTTGAAAATCCAATGGACTCCTCTAATATGAACCCAAAACATTGGGAGACTATTGCCAGTTGTATTAATTCTAATTATACTTTTTTTGATGGATTCGTTGTCTTACATGGCTCTGATACAATGTCATACTCTGCGTCTGCACTCAGTTTCATGTTAGAAAACTTAAATAAACCAGTAATATTTACCGGCTCACAACTGCCAATTGGTGATTTGCGAACGGATGCAAAAGAAAATTTAATCACCGCTATTCAAATCGCTTCCCTTCAAACAAAAGGAAAAGCGGTAATTCGTGAGGTTGGACTTTATTTTGAATACAAATTGTACAGAGGAAATCGAACTACCAAAATAAATGCAGAACATTTTAATGCCTTTTCTTCCCCAAATTATCCAGAATTAGCAGAGTCTGGGGTGCATTTGAAAATTAATAGCGATTCACTGCTGCCTTATCCTAGGTTAAAAAAGTTAAAAGTAAATTCTACTTTTGATGATAATGTTGTAATTATTAAAATGTTTCCAGGAATTAATGAGCAAGTGCTTTCTGCATTACTTTCTATAAAAAACTTAAAAGGGATTGTCTTAGAAACGTATGGGTCAGGAAATGCTCCAACCGCACCATGGTTTCTCGCACTATTGGGAAATGCAATCAATAGAGGGCTACACGTTATTAATGTGACGCAATGTTCTGGTGGAAGCGTGAGCATGGGAGATTACGACACTAGTATTCAACTCAAAAAAATTGGAGTAATTTCGGGTAAAGACATCACTACTGAAGCGGCAATTACTAAATTAATGTATCTATTGGGTCAAAATGTAGCTCCAAGTGTTTTCAAGACTATTTTCGAAACTGCAATCAGAGGAGAATTATCATAATATCTAAGTTTTAATTTCCATAACCGACATTTTTTTTATTTATTTGCAAACCAAATAGAGAGGTGGCCGAGTGGCTGAAGGCGCACGCTTGGAAAGCGTGTATATGGCAACATATCGAGGGTTCGAATCCCTTCCTCTCTGCATTTTTTATTAAAGGCAACTGTATAGGTTGCCTTTTTTTGTATCTTTATTTTTTCAAAAATACACCATGCGTTACCAATTCGTTTTTTTTCTACTAATTTCTAGCTTTTTTTCTTATTCACAAGAAATCTCAAGCATCACGGTATTGGATTCTTTGTATAGAGAAGATCAATTCTATTTTAATTTTTCCTACGCCAGCAGTTCTAATACGCCAGAGGGTTTTAGACAAATAAAATTTTCCCCTGGATTCGCTTTAGGGTTTGTTAGAGATATGCCAGTTAATAAAACGAGAACAGTTTCTGTCGCTCTAGGGTTAGGGTATTCGTTTGCTGCCTACAATCAAAATTTAAATATTGCCACTACTGATTCTGGTGCAGCATATACTATAATGAACGATGAAAGTTCTTTTTCAAAAAATAAATTAAGTTTGCATTATTTGGATGTACCGATTGAAATCCGTTGGCGTTCTTCGAATCCTGAATCGCATAAATTTTGGCGAATTTATACGGGATTCAAATTGAGTTATTTGATCGCAGACCAATACAAAATAGAGTCAGAGTTTTATAATTACAAACAAAAAAACAATCAAGGGTTGAATAAGTGGAGTTATGGTCCCTATCTTTCTGCAGGATGGAACACATGGAATGCTTATTTTTATTATGGATTAAGTCCGTTATTTGATTCCTCTGTAAAAATTTCCAACCAAAACAGCAAAATGAATTCAGTGAATTTTGGGTTGATGTTTTATATTTTATAAAGAGAAAAAACGTTACATTTTTTTTCGCATTCTAGCTACAGGAATATCAAGTTGTTCACGATATTTTGCAATAGTTCTTCTGGCGATTGGGTATCCTTTTTCCTTTAATATTTCTGCTAATTGGTCGTCAGGAAGTGGTTTATGTTTGTCTTCTTCTTCGATGGTATTTTTTAAAATCTTCTTAATTTCTAGTGTAGAAACATCTTCCCCTTGATCATTTTTCATTGCCTCTGAAAAGAATTCTTTAATTAATTTTGTGCCATAAGGAGTTTCTACATATTTACTATTTGCTACTCTAGAGATGGTTGAAATGTCTAAACCAATTCTGTCCGCAATGTCTTTCAAAATCATTGGTTTTAATTTGGTTTCATCTCCTTCTAAAAAATAATCTTGTTGGAAATACATTATGGCATTCATTGTTACCAAAAGCGTTTCTTGACGTTGTTTGATTGCATCGATGAACCATTTGGCAGAATCTAATTTTTGTTTGATGAACTGAACTGCTTCTTTTTGCGAATTGGACTTATCTCTAGAATCTTTATAGGTTTGCATCATTTCTTGATAATCTTTTGAAACGTGCAATGTTGGAGCGTTTCGCCCATTTAAAGTCAGTTCAAGCTCTCCGTCGACAATACGAATGGCAAAGTCAGGAACGATATTTTCAGTAGCTTTATTATTTCCAGTGAAAGAACCTCCTGGTTTAGGATTTAATTTTTCAATTTCATGTATCGCTTTTTTGAGTAATTCGTTCGAAACATTATTCTTTTGCACTAATTTGTCATAGTGTTTTTTTGAAAACGCATCAAATTGACTTTCTACAATTGTAATGGCCAATGCAATGGATTCTGTAGGGGTTTTATGTTTTAACTGTAGCAATAAACACTCTTGAAGATCTCTAGCGCCTACGCCAGAAGGTTCCAGTTCATGAATGACATGAAGCATTTTCTCCACCATTTTCTCATCGGTATAAATCCCTTGTGTAAATGCTAAGTCGTCAACAATGTCTAAAATGGTCCTTCTAATGTAACCCATATCATCGATGCTGCCTACAAGAAATTCAGCAATGGTTCGCTCTTCGTCGTTAAGAATGAAGGTATTTAATTGATTAATAAGGTCTTGATGGAAGCTTATTGGGGCAGCTAACGGTGAATCCATTTCGTCGTCGTCGTCACTATAATTGTTAGCCTGTGTTTTATAGTCTGGAGTATCGTCATTACTCAAATAGTCATCAATATTAATGTCTTCTGCTTCAATTCGTTCCGACTCCGAATCGTCATAATCATCATATATTTCGCTCTCGAATTCGTCTTTTTCAGATGCATCTTCTTTTCCCGTTTCGAGTGCAGGATTTTCATTCATTTCCTCGATCAAACGTTGCTCAAAAGCTTGCGTAGGCAATTGAATTAACTTCATCAACTGGATTTGTTGTGGAGATAATTTTTGAGATAACTTAAGATTTAGAAATTGTTTTAACATTGGATTTGTTTAAAAGTTTAAATAGTGGAAGCTGTTGAATTTCAACAACATTCATTGGAGATAAATTTTTAAAACTCTGCATTTCCGGGGGTTCTAGGAAATGGGATTACATCCCGAATATTAGTCATTCCCGTAACAAATAATACCAAACGTTCAAATCCAAGTCCAAAACCAGAGTGAACCGCTGAACCAAATCTTCGGGTGTCTAAGTACCACCATAATTCTTCTTCGTCAATGCCTAGGGCCTTCATTTTTTCTACCAGGACATCAAAACGTTCTTCTCTTTGTGATCCACCAACGATTTCTCCAATTCCTGGAAACAGAATATCCATGGCGCGAACCGTTTTTCCATCTTCATTTAAACGCATATAAAATGCCTTAATATTTGCGGGGTAATCAAATAAAATCACGGGACATTTAAAGTGTTTTTCCACTAAGAACCGTTCGTGTTCACTTTGTAAATCGGCGCCCCATTCTTCTATGATGTAATTGAATTTTTTCTTTTTATTAGGAGTAGAATCTCTCAAAATGTCAATAGCCTCTGTATAGGAAACGCGTTTGAAATTGTTCTCTAAAACAAAGTTTAATTTGTCTAACAATCCCATTTCGCTTCGTTCGGCCAGTGGTTTTTGTTTTTCTTCGTCTAATAAACGACTTTCTAAAAACTTCAAATCATCTGGACATTTGTCTAAGACATATTTTATAACATATTGAATAAAGTCCTCTGCTAAATCCATGTTGTCATTCAAATCATTGAAAGCTACTTCGGGTTCAATCATCCAAAACTCGGCTAAATGGCGCGATGTATTTGAATTTTCAGCTCTAAACGTAGGTCCAAAAGTATAGACTTGACCTAACGCCATTGCAAATGTTTCTGCTTCTAGTTGTCCTGAAACCGTCAGATTTGTTTCTTTTCCGAAGAAATCTTCTTTATAATTTATTTTTCCGTCTTCTGTTTTTGGAGTGTTCTCGAAAGGCAGTGCGGTAACTTTAAACATTTCGCCAGCTCCTTCTGCATCAGAACCTGTAATAATTGGTGTATTTACATAAACAAATCCTTTATCTTGAAAATATTGATGGACGGCAAAAGACAATACAGAGCGTACTCTCATAATTGCTCCAAAGGCATTTGTTCGTACTCTTAGATGGGCATTTTCGCGCAAGAATTCAAGGGAATGTTTCTTGGGCTGCATTGGAAATTTCTCTGCATCGGAATCGCCTAAAATTTCAATATTGGTAACTTGAATTTCAAATTTTTGACCGGCTCCTTTGCTTTCTACTAATGAACCCGTTACAGAAACTGCTGCTCCTGTTGTAATTCGCTTTAGGGTTTCTTCGGGGGTATTTTCAAAATCAACTACGCATTGGATTGTATTAATTGTGGATCCATCATTTAAGGCAATAAATTGATTGTTTCTAAAAGTTCGTACCCATCCTTTGGCATTTACTTGTTGGATTGTAGTGGTGCTGTTGAGTAAGTCTTTAACTTTTGTATGTTTCATTTTAAGTAAGGATTTTAATTTTCTATATTGGTTTTACTTGATAAAGTCCAATTTATTATTGCAAATATAATTGATTTGTACTGATTTTTTAGCCCCGATAGAAGTGAAAATCCCACTTATTTTTGACGTAGGAAAAAATAAGTGGATTGTAACGGATAGCGGGAATAGCTCCAACTATTTATGCTTCGGTTTCTTGAATTTTAGCTTTCTTCTTTTCAAATGTTAGTACCAATGCCGGGAGTACTAATAAATTAGAAAACATGGCAAAAAGAAGGGTGCAAGAGATTAATCCGCCCAGTGCGATGGTGCCACTAAAGCTAGAAACTGTAAAAATAGCAAAGCCAAAAATTAACACTACGGAAGTATAAAAAGTACTTATTCCTGTTTCGCGAAGGGAGCTAAAGACTGATTTTTTTATTTTCCCGTTGTTTTGAATTAAGTCGTGACGGTACTTCGCCATAAATTGAATGGCATTATCAACAGAAATTCCAAAGGCAATACTAAACACTAATATGGTTGAAGGTTTTAATGGAATTCCGAAATAACCCATTAGCCCTGAAGTAATGCAAAGCGGCATGACATTAGTAATTATAGAGGCAAAGACCATTTTTACAGACTTAAAAAGATAGGCCATCAAACCTGCAATCACTAAAATCGCAAAAATTAATGAGGTGATTAAGTTGTCCACTAAATAGGAAGTTCCTTTTTGAAAAACTAATGCCTTGCCAGTCAGTGTAACGGTATATCTTTCTTTTGGGAAAATAAGGGCAATCTTATCTTGTAACTTTTTCTCTATTACCGCCATTTCTTTGGTGCCAATGTCTTTCATGAATGTGGTTATTCGGGCGTATTGGCCTGTGGAATCAACATAGCTTTTCATTAAATTGTCTTTACTGTTCTTTGTCGCATTTTTTGCATAGGACAGTATAAAAGCTTGTTCTTGAGAAGTAGGGAGTTCGTAAAAAGCGGGATTTCCGTTATAGAATGCTTGTTTAGAATATTTGACCAAATTTACGATAGAAATGGGCTTAGAAAGTTGTGGAATTTCAGCAATAGTTTGTTGTAATTCTTCCATTTTTTTCATGGTAGATAATTTCATGACTCCTTTTTTTCGTTTGGTGTCAATCATTATTTCGAGAGGCATGACTCCGTTAAATTCTTTTTCAAAAAACAAAATATCTTTGAAGAAAGAAGCGCTTTTAGGCATTTCGCCAATTAAACTTCCGGTGACTTTCATTTTTGAAACTCCAATTACACTGAAAATTAAGAATAGACCGTAGAAAATATAAATTACTTTTCGTTTGGTTTTTACCACATGTTCAACCCAATCAAGTAAGGAAGCAATATAGTTTTTACTCAGGTGGTACAGGTGTTTTTCTTTTGGCAATGGCATAAAGCTGTAGGCTATTGGCACAATTACTAAAGTAAGCAAATAAACCGCCATCACATTTATTGAAGTGACCAAACCAAACTCATACAATAAGTCATTTCCAGTAGTCATGAAAGTTGCAAATCCTACTGCGGTTGTTAAGTTGGTCATTAGCGTTGCTACTCCAATTTTAGAAATTACTCGCTGTAACGCTTTTGCTTGATTATTGTGTAATTTTATTTCTTGTTGGTATTTATTAATCAGAAAAATACAATTAGTTATTCCGATTACTATAATTAATGGCGGAATAATAGCAGTTAGAATTGTGATTTTATAATGAAATAGTCCCAAGGTGCCAAAGGACCACATTACTCCAAAAAGTAAAATTAAGATGGAAATAAAAGTTGCTCGATAGGAACGAAAAAACAAGAAAAAAATTAATGAGGTAATGAATAATGCCGATCCAATGAAAAGACCAACTTCTCCTTTCATGTTTTCAGAGTTGATGGTTCGAATGTAAGGCATTCCGGACACACGAAGATCAATTCCGGTTTCTTTTTCAAATTTTTCTATTTTCGGAACCAAAGATTCTACAATGAATGTTTTCCGATTGGCGGTATTGACTACTTTTTTATCCAAATAAAGTGCCGACCGAATGCTTCCCGTTTCTTTATTATAAAGTAATCCTTCATAGAAAGGCAAATTAGTAAAAAGCTCAGTTTTTATTTGTTGAAGATATTCGGCATTAATTGATTGGGTTGAATCGATTAGCGGAAGTAATTCAAACTTTTCTTTGGCTGTATTTTTCTCTAATTTCTTTAGGTCATTTATCGATACTACAAGTGCGACTTCTTTGGCTTTTTTTAATCCAGACATTAGCTCTGTCCATGCAGAAAAAGCTTTTGGGGTAAAGAATTGATTGTCTTTGAAACCGATTACGATTAGGTTGCCTTCTTCTCCAAATTTTGAAAGAAACTCATCGTATTGTTGATTGACAATGTGTTTTTTTGGAAGTAAGTTGGCCTCTAAATACGTCATGCCTAAGTTTTTCCATTGCAGTGCTAAGAAGATAGTAATTGCAAGAATTACTCCAAGAATAATCGCTCTGTTTTTAAGAATTATTCGGGCCACACGTTCCCAAAAGCCGGCGTTCAATTTATTTTTCATAGATGATAAAATGCGTGCAAAGGTAATCAAAACACCTAAAATTGATATAATTAGTTCTATTTTTTTATACAAAAAAGGAGTATTAAAAAAGACTAATGTTATTTTTGTATTACTAACTTTGACATCGATGTGAATTGTAGCGTTTGTTTTCTCATCTTTGTATAGTTCAATTTCAAAAATAGCAACTCATTGGCATGAAAAATTATAAAAACACCTTATTTTATTTCGTAGTTACGGGAGGATTTTCTGCATTAATGTATTGGATAGTTACCAAAGGGAAAGCGCTTGAAATAAAAAACACCTTGATTGAAAAAACAAGTAATAACGGACATTGGGAAGATTTTTTATTTTCAATGCGATTCAACATTAAAGAGCCTTTAGCAATTTTGCTTGCCCAAATTGTCACCATTATTATTGTTGCTCGTTTTTTTGGTTGGTTGTTTAGAAAAATTGGTCAACCTACAGTTATCGGAGAAATTATTGCAGGAATTGTATTGGGTCCCTCTTTGCTTGGATTGTATTTTCCTGAATTTTCATTAGCACTGTTTCCCCTTCAATCTCTAGGAAATTTACAGTTTTTAAGTCAGATCGGACTGATACTTTTCATGTTTGTTATTGGGATGGAACTCGACTTAAAAGTACTAAAAAATAAAGCCAACGATGCCGTAGTTATTAGTCATGCTAGCATCATAATTCCATTTACATTGGGTATTGGATTGGCCTATTTTGTTTATTATAAATTTGCCCCAGCGGGGATATCTTTTCTTGCTTTCAGTCTTTTTATGGGAATTGCCATGAGTATTACTGCCTTTCCTGTTCTTGCGAGAATAGTTCAAGAACGGGGCATCAGTAAAACAAAATTGGGAGCGATTGTCATTACTTGTGCGGCTGCAGATGACATTACGGCCTGGTGTTTATTAGCGGTGGTTATTGCCATTGTAAAAGCAGGTACTTTCGTAAGTGCCTTATACATTATTGCACTTGCGGTAGTATATGTTTTGATGATGTTATTTGTGGTTAAGCCCTTCTTGAAGAGGATTGGGGAGTTGTATTCATCGGGCGTTAATTTAAGCAAACCAGTAGTGGCTATTTTCTTTTTAACATTGATTTTATCATCGTACACTACTGATATTATTGGGATTCATGCTTTATTTGGAGCATTTATGACGGGAGTAATTATGCCGGATATTAATAGATTCAGAACTATATTTATTGAAAAAGTAGAAGATGTTTCTGTTATATTATTGTTGCCTCTATTTTTTGTATTTACGGGTTTACGAACTCAAATTGGGTTAATCAACGATCCTTATTTGTGGAAAGTAACGGGGTTTATTATTCTTGTTGCTGTAGCAGGAAAGTTTTTTGGTAGTGCCCTTGCAGCAAAATTTGTGGGTCAAAATTGGAGGAATAGTTTGACTATCGGAGCTTTAATGAATACTAGGGGATTAATGGAATTGGTGGTTTTAAATATTGGTTTAGATTTAGGAGTATTAACCCCTGAAGTATTTACCATGATGGTGATAATGGCACTGGTTACTACTTTTATGACTGGCCCAGCATTAGATCTAATTAATTGGTTGTTTAAAACTAAAGACGTACTCGTCCCAGATGAGGTTATTCGGAATTCTAAATTTAAAATACTGATTTCCTTTGGGAACAATGAAAAAGGGAAATCACTCTTACGACTTGCCAATAGCTTGGTAAAAAAGCAAAAAGAAAATGCTTCAATTACGGCGATGCATTTAACCTTGAGCGACGAAATGCATACGTATAATATGGAGGAATATGAAAAAAATTCGTTCCTGCCGATTATTGAAGAATCGAAATTATTAAATCAAAACATTAATACCATATTTAAAGCGACAGTTGATATTGAAACTGATATTGTTGAGGTTGCCAATCAAGGAGAATACGATTTACTTTTAGTTGGAATCGGAAAATCTATTTTTGAAGGAACGCTTCTAGGAAAAGTATTGGGATTTACCACTAGAATAATTAACCCCGACCGATTAATTGATAAATTTATTGGAAAAGAAGGCTTATTTGAAAATTCGCCATTTGATGAAAGTACGCGCCAAATTATTTCAAAAAGTAAATTGCCACTAGGAATTTTATTAGATAAAGATTTACAAAGTGTCAATCGTGTTTTTTTACCTATTTTTAGAACAGAAGATGCTTATTTAATTGATTATGCTCAAAAATTGATTCATAATAACAACTCAACTATATCAATTTTAGACATAAACGGACAAATAAAAAATAATTTTATGATTCAAAATGCCGTTGAAGCTTTAGAAAAAACGTACGAAAAAAATAGTACTATATTATCAGATACTTCGGTAAAAAGTGAATTTTTACTTAAACAAGATTTGATGATTATTAGTTTAGAAAGTTGGAAAAATTTGGTGGAATCTCAAAGTGTTTGGTTGAGCAATGTTCCTTCTGTTTTGATTATAAAGCCTTAATATTACAACCCTAAATCTAGGATAAAACTCAACTTTATTGCTAAATTATCTTCGAAACGAGGTAATTGATTTGGACCATATCTATAAAACCCAGTTAATCCGAAGCCTTTGTAAATTTGATTTAATTCAATACCAGATTCAAAAAAGCCCTTGTTCAATGTTTTATATTCTATTCCAGCATGTTGTTCAGGATGTTCTAAATTTCCCCAAGCCATTCGACTAACAAACACCAACGATGGCTTTATTTTTTTAAATAGGGTAACCCTTTTTGACCCATGTTTTAATTGAAAATAAACATATTGACTGGAAAAAAACTCATTGAAATACATCGTTTCAAAACTATTTTTCCCGGCAATCGTAATTCGTTGTAATATTCTGTCTTTTGTCAAATTATTTGGTGCGGTATTGTATAAATGAGTCAGCGGAACTGCCCCAAATGCATAGCCAATCTCAGTCAATAATGTAGTTTTTTGCCCGTTGAGGTATTTTTTTTCATAGTCGGCACGAAAGTCAATTTTTCCAAAATCAAAATCATTTTCCAACAAATTGCCTAATGATTGTGTAAATTGAAAAGTAAATTTCGGAAACCGTTTATCAATTTCTAACCTACCAAGAGGAGTTTGCATGTATTGGCTAAATGGATTCCATTGTAACGATACCATCGCAGTTGTCATCGTATATTTATAATAAGAAGTTCCATTGGTAGTGAATACATAATTGAATTTAGGCTCTATACTGCTTTGTGTAAGTTGCCAAATACTTTCTGTTTTTGGGATGATTTTTGTTTCTATATAACCCCTCCAAGATTTATAATTATAAAAAGTACTTACATTTATAGGTCGAGGGTCGTATAATTTAAAGACCCTTTTATCAATTGCAAAAGTGGTACTAGCAATCTCTCTCACATCATCGGTATAACTTCCGCCAAGCCAGGTTGTTGAAAATTTTCCCAGTCGAACCGAAGCTCCTCCATTATGTTTAAAATTACCATCCTTCGTTCCATAAGCAGAATATCCCTCAAGTCTAATTATTTTAGAAAATTTTTCATTGGTAGTACCACCAATTCCTAACCGAAATCCTTCGTAATTATTATAACTCAATAGGTGCCTTAAGTCTAAATCTAATTGACCAATAGGAATAAATCCATTAATTATTTTTCTACCAAAGAGGAGTCGCGTTTCAATTCTATTTTTTATTGATATACTGTCTAAAACTTCATATGTCCTTTTGTCCCGCTCATTAAGACTGTCTTTTCTAAAAGTATTCCAAAATTGTTCCGACTTTACAGCAGCATTATCCTTAACCTCTATTGCTATTGCGGGTCTTTTTATGATGAAATCTTCGTAGAATTTTATTTTCGAAAAGTAGGTATCGGATTCCAAATAAATATAATCAGAAGCTTCTTTTTTTCGGGATTTAAAGTTCTCTGTATCTCCCTCAAATTGGATGGTTCCGCCCAGTATTTTTATATCATCATCATTTTTCCCTTTTACAATTTTGAAATGTTTTGACTTTGGGAACCAAATTTCAGGCTTGATTAAATAACTAAATTCATGCACTCCGGTAATGTCCAAAACCCCTTTAATTCTCATTACTGCTTTAGCTATCGCACTATTTTCCGCATCAATGTAAAGCAATCCTTCTAGTCCCGACGCATTTTTCTTTTTTTTGTTTTTAAAATAAATTACTACCGTTTTCCTTGAATCAATTGCTACGGTATCGAGGATTTTATAATTATAGTTATCAATTCCGTCGGATGCAATTGGACTGATGTATTTTGTTTCAAAAAGCTCATAACGCGAGTCATATATAGAAAAAGACTGAAGGTTAAATCCTAATATTTCATAAATAGGTTGCTTTAAACCAGCCATTCTTGTGCCTAAAACTGTTTCTTTCAAATGGATACCGTCAAATTGGAATAATGATGCTTTTTCGCTTTGAAACAAATGTTGTTTGCTAATTAATTTCTTAAATTTATAATTTGTGGAATCAACAGAAATTATTTTTTCTCCTTTTTGGGGCTCTGTAAACACCGTATCTATCTTGTTTGTAATTGAATCAGGGTTTGCTGTTACAACTAATTTATTATAGGTGTTGAATTCAAATCGTTTTACTTTTTTTTGCGGATTATTTTTGTCCTTTTGTTGAATTACTTTTTTAATTATTGCTAATGCGGGGTTGTTATTTTTTATAATAATTTCCTGTAAAATGGATGATTTTGGTGAAAGCAATACGACATAAAATTTTTTTTCTGAACTGAAAATTATTTTTTCTGTGTGATATCCAATAAATGAAACAGTAAAATTATCAGTTGGAAGCAAAGACGGAAAGCTAAATTTTCCATCAACATCCGATATTGCGAACCCACCTGATGCGGTAGTTATAGAGGCAAATGGCAATGGGGCATTGTTTGAAGCGTCTTTTATGATTCCGCTAATTTGAATTTGCGCTTGCAAAGAAAAGGAGAGTAATAAAAATACTATTCTAAGGAGCTTCATTTCAATGATTTAATGCAAAAGTAGTGAATTTGGTATAAAAAAATCCGCATAAAGCGGATTTAATAGAGTTGTGCGATTACTTATACTTTCATTATTTCTGCCTCTTTCAAAGCTAATAACTCATCAATTTTCCTAATATAATTATTGGTTAACGTCTGAACCTGATCTTCTGCACTTTTACAAATGTCTTCAGAGGTTCCTTCTTTTTCTAATTTTTTGATGTCAGTATTGGCTTCTTTTCTAACATTTCGAACACCAATTTTTGCGTCTTCTGCTTCCACTTTTGCTTGTTTTGCTAATTCACGACGTCTTTCTTCAGTTAATGGAGGAACGCTTATAATAATTACATCACCATTATTCATTGGATTAAATCCAATATTGGCCACCATAATTGCTTTTTCAATTACTTGAAGCATGTTTTTTTCAAACGGCTGTAAGGTAATTGTTCTGGCATCTGGCACGCTAATTTTGGAAACTTGAGACAGTGGCGTTGCGGCCCCATAATAGTCTACAAAAACACTTCCCAACATTGCAGGAGAGGCTTTTCCAGCTCTAATATTTAAAAATTCTTTCTCTAAATGCGCAATAGAATTGTCCATTGACTCTTCAGCACTTTCTAATATAAAATCAATTTCTTCGGTCATTTTACATTTTATTTTATTCTCTTTCTAGTAGTTAGTTTACAGGTTAACGATTGTTCCTATATTTTTCCCTTCGCAAATTTTTAATAAATTTCCTTCCTTATTCATGTCAAAAACAATTATCGGAAGTTGGTTTTCCTGACTCAAAGTAAAAGCAGTAGAATCCATTACGTTCAGTCCTTTTTTAATAACCTCATCAAAAGAAAGGGTATCAAATTTTACGGCATTTTTATCCTTTTCTGGGTCAGAACTATAAATTCCATCTACCCGTGTTCCTTTCAGAATTACATCAGCATGAATTTCAACACCTCGCAATACGGCAGCAGTATCGGTCGTAAAATAAGGATTTCCTGTTCCAGCACCAAAAATTACAATACGCCCTTTTTCTAAGTGTCGAACTGCTCTTCTTTTAATATATGGTTCTGCAATTGCTTCAATTTTTAATGCAGTCTGCAGTCGGGTCAACATCCCTTTATCTTCCAAAGCACCCTGAAGTGCCATCCCATTTATTACAGTGGCTAACATCCCCATATAATCACCTTGTACTCGATCCATTCCATTACTGGCTCCCGAAACTCCTCTGAATATATTTCCTCCACCAATTACAATGGCTATTTCTACCCCTTTGTCGTGAATTTTTTTTATTTCTTCTGCATATTCGGCCAATCGAACGGGGTCAATTCCATATTGTCTATCGCCCATTAGCGCTTCGCCACTTAATTTCAGAAGAATTCTTTTGTATTTCATGAGTTTGTTTCGTTAGTTTTGCAAATATAGACATATTCTTTTTTTTGAAATAAGGTTTATTAAAAAATATGTAGTTGATGGGACGGTACTATTTCTTAATCGAAATGTGATAATTATCATTTTACGGACAGACAAAAGTTGTAAATTTGTGATAATAAATCTACCGTCATGAAAAGTATTGTTTCAAAGGCATTGCTAAATAGCTGTTCTTATCAAGAATATAGAAAACGAATAGTAGAATTACTAGTCCTTGGTAAGGCAACGGGAAATGAACAATCCGATGATTTGACTCATTATAGTTCTCTGAATGAAACTAGAATGCACCGTTTGGACAAAACCATTACAATTTCAGACGAAAATGTGGCAAAAATTCAATCGCTTCGAAAAAAATACATTTGGCTTGTAATTTCAGAAGGCTGGTGTGGCGATGCCGCTCAATTACTTCCGATTTTCAATAAAATAGATGAAGTTTCCGACAAAATTGAAATGAAAATTGTTTTCAGAGACGACAATCCTGAACTAATGAATTTATTTTTAACCAATGAAACAAAAGCGATTCCGAAACTCATCGTTTTAGATCAAGAAACACTTGAGGTTACTGCAAATTGGGGTCCACGACCAAAAGGAGCAATTAGTCTAATAGAAAATTATAAAGAAAAATTCGGCAAAATTGATGAAAATGCTAAAACCGAATTACAATTATGGTATTTGCACGACAAAGGTATTTCTACTCAAAATGAAATAACCGAATTACTTCTTGCTATTGAATCTGAAAATGCGATTAAAATGTAATTAATGAGAATCCAATACTCAAACTAGCCACCGATTTTATATTTACAAATTGTATTCCAAAGTCGGAAATCTGAATAAATAATGAAACTCCATCATCGTTTTCAACACCTAAACTAATTTTTCTGTAAACACCAATCAAGTTACCCCTTCCGATTCCAAAGGATTTTCCATAGCCTATTTGAGCATAAACTCTTACATCTTCTGAAACTTTTGGGCTCAATTTAAAATTAGCAAATACAGGAACGACAACTAATTTTTGAGTAATTATCCAGTCAATTCCAGAATGAGCGCCCAAGGAAACCCATTTTTTATGGTCAATTCCAACACCGTATTTCAAACTCAATCCATCTGGCAACAACCAATAATCGCTTCTTACGCCATTACTGTCTATTTCTCCATAGGTCGAGTTTCCTTTCAAAGGGACAGATATGTCAAATTGTGTAAATCGATTGTTTGTTTTTTGAGAATGAACAGAAAACGATAAAAAAAATAGCGCTAATAAGAGTATTTTTTTCATGAATTACTGCGAAAGAGTTGTTTCAAAAAGGGTAACATCCACAGCATTATTTAAATTGTAATCACCAATTTTTGTTCTTCGCAAAACAGTCAAATGCGCTCCTGAATGCAGTGCTTTTCCAAAATCAAATGCGAGCGACCTAATGTAGGTCCCTTTGCTACAAACTACTCGAAAGTCAATTTCTGGCAAGGCGGTTCTGATGATTTCAAATTCGTGAATCGTAGTTTTTCGTGTGGCAATTTCTACAGTTTCTCCTGCTCGTGCGTATTCATAAAGGCGAATTCCCTCTTTTTTAATGGCAGAATAAAGGGGAGGCTTTTGGTCTATTTCTCCCAAAAATTGTTTCACAGTTTCGTGTATTAAGTTTTCATCAATATGAGAAATCGAAAAATTTTCGTCAATTTCAGTTTCTAAATCATACGAAGGTGTAGTTGCTCCAATATAAAAAGTGCCAGTATATTCCTTTGCTTGCCCTTGCAATTCGGTAATTCTTTTGGTAAATTTTCCAGTGCAAACCAATAATAATCCCGTCGCCAATGGATCTAAAGTCCCGGCGTGCCCAATTTTAAATTTTTTAGGAAGTCCAACTTTATTAATTAGGGTGTATTTTAATTTGTTTACCGCCTGAAACGAACTCCACCCTAAAGGTTTATCGATAAGTAGAATTTGTCCATTCTGAAAATCTTCGGCAGTATTCAATGGGTAGTTATTTATAAAATGTAAAGTAGAGTACTAGAAAAACACCAACAATTATCCGATACCAACCCCAAGGTTTGAATCCGTATTTTTTTATGATTCCAATAAATAGTTTTATTGCCAGTATGGCTACAACAAATGCAATGGCATTTCCAATGAAAAACAACTTGATGTTTTCATTTGATTTTAAAATGAGTTCGTATCCTTTAAGATGGGTAGTTTCGTATGTTTTTAAAAACACTGAATATAACGTTACCGCCATCATCGTTGGAACGGCTAAGAAGAAAGAAAATTCAGCTGCTGTTTGTCGAGTTAATCCTTGTTGCATTCCTCCAATAATTGATGCAGCGGATCGACTTGTGCCTGGCATCATAGCCAAACATTGCCAAAATCCGATAGTAACAGCCTTCTTTATTGAGATTTCTTCTTCTGAAACGACAGTTGGATTTTGGAATTGGCTGTCAACAAAAAGCAATACGACGCCACCAAGAATTAATACAATTGCAATGGGAATAGGATTTCCTAAAACGGCTTCAATTTTATCATCTAATAGTTTGCCTAACACCAATGCCGGGAGAACGGCGCAAGCGAGTTTAATGTAAAAATCATATTTAGAAAGAGTAAAAAACTTTTTCCAATACAAAACTACCACCGCTAAAATAGCACCAAATTGAATGGAAACTTGAAACAATTTTACAAAATCATCATTTTGAATTTCAAAATAGGAACTAGCAAAAATCATGTGTCCCGTAGACGAAATAGGAAGGTATTCGGTTAAGCCCTCAATTAGCGCAAGGACAAAGGTTTGGAAGAAATCCATAGTTTATCGAGCAGGATTTTTAAAAATAGAATAAAAAGTAACGCCAAATCCAATTAAAACAATCGTTGGCGCCAGTCTAATTCTTCTAAAATTAAAAATAGCTTCGTTAAAGACTTTTGGATCATCACTTCCTCCGCCCGACATCAAAATAAAGCCCAATCCAATTAATGCAATTCCAACAAAGAGGATTTTATAGTTAATGCTCTCAAAAAGGAAATCCGTTTTTTGTTTGTTATCTTTCATTATTCATTGCGAGTCACGAACCAATCGCGTCCTCTTTTTTGTTAATATAAATCGTCTGTTCTTAAATTCAGGAACCGTTGAGTGGCAAAATAGGTACTCACCCAAGTGATTACAATTCCAATCACAAGCACCCCGATTAACACTAAACTTATCAATAATCCATCTTCTAAAATGCCTAGATTTGGAAAATTAGTATTCAAATAAATTAATGTGGCTAGCAATGAAATCACCGCAAGTCCAGAACCAATTAATCCTAATTTTATACTTCTCCAAATAAAAGGCTTTCTGATAAATGCTTTTGTTGCTCCTACCATTTGCATTGTTTTTATAATAAAACGGTTAGAATAAATCGACAAACGCATGGAACTATTTATTAATAAAACCGCCACTAAAGTTAAGATTCCGCTGCCTATTAAGAGCCAAAAACTAACTTTCTTGATGTTTTCATTGACTAAATTTACTAACTGTTTGTCATAAATAATATCAGAAACCATAGCATTTTGTCTTAGCCTATTCTCGATTTTTCGGATACTATCCGTAACAATATAATCTGCTTTTAGGTGAATGTCAAATGAGTTTTGTAGCGGGTTTGTTCCAAGAAAAGTCATAAAATCCTCTCCAATAATGTCGGTATGCATTTTTGCTGCATCATCTTTATTTACAAAAATACTTGATTTTACAAATTTTGCTCCTTTCAATTCCGTAGCAAAGGCTTTCAAAACAGTATCATTAGCTTCGTTTTTAAAAAAAACAGTCATTGCAATTTCTTCTTTAAAATCATCAGACAATTTTTTAGAATTAATAATAAATAGACCTAAAATTCCCAATAGGAAAAGGACTAAAAAGATGCTTATTATTACTGAAAAATAAGAAGTGATTAACCTTCTTTTTTGAAATTTATCGTAAGAAGAACTCATAGTTTTGTTATAATTATTGCGTAAAAATAATAAAGTATTTCTTTATTTAAAGTTAATAACGCCCAAAGTTTCAACTTTCGTACAATAAATGTAAATTTGTCTCCTTATTGAAGTCGTTTAATTAATTTCTCTTTCTAAAATCAAATCATGAAAGGGCGCTCTCAACTATGAAATACAATCCGAATGAAGTAGAAGCCAAGTGGCAAAAATATTGGGCAGAACGTCAAACTTTTGCTGCAAAAAATCAATCAGACAAACCAAAATACTATGTTTTGGACATGTTTCCTTATCCATCAGGAGCAGGATTGCACGTAGGTCACCCGTTGGGATACATCGCTTCCGATATTTATGCGCGGTTCAAACGCCACAAAGGATTCAATGTTTTGCATCCGCAAGGCTACGATAGTTTTGGCTTGCCAGCCGAACAATATGCCATTCAAACAGGTCAGCATCCTGATAAAACAACCAAAGAAAATATAGCACGATACCGTGAACAACTCGACAAAATCGGATTTTCATTCGATTGGTCAAGAGAAGTACGCACCTCAGATGCCAATTACTACAAACATACCCAATGGATTTTTATTCAATTGTTCAACTCTTGGTACAATAAAAATTCCGACAAAGCAGAAGACATTGAAACCCTAATTTCAATTTTCGAAAATGAAGGCAATGCTAACTTAAATGCAGTTTGTGACGATGAGATTCAACCATTTTCCGCATTACAATGGAATGCTTTTTCATCAGACGAACAACAAAAAATCCTTTTACAATACCGATTAACCTATCTCGCTGAAACCGAAGTCAATTGGTGTCCAGGATTAGGAACCGTTTTAGCCAACGACGAAATTGTAAATGGCGTTTCAGAACGTGGCGGACATCCCGTTATTCGTAAAAAAATGACCCAATGGAGCATGCGAATTTCTGCTTATGCCGAGCGTTTGTTGCAAGGTTTAAACGACATTGATTGGAGCGAAAGCATTAAAGAAAGTCAACGAAACTGGATTGGAAAATCAGTGGGAGCGATGGTTTCTTTTAACGTCATTGCGAGCGAAGTGAAGCAATCTCACAAAATTGATGTTTTTACGACAAGACCCGATACTCTTTTTGGAGTAACCTTTATGACTTTGGCGCCCGAACACGAATTAGTTGCTGAAATAACAACTCCTGAACAAAAAGCAGCGGTTGAAGCCTATATCGAAAAAACAGCAAAACGTTCTGAGCGTGAGAGAATGGCCGATGTAAAAACCATTTCAGGTGTATTCACAGGCGCATTTGCTGAACATCCTTTTACAAAAGAACCTATTCCAGTTTGGATTGGCGATTATGTACTTGCGGGTTATGGTACCGGTGCGGTAATGGCGGTTCCTTGTGGCGACGAAAGAGATTATGCGTTTGCCAATTTCTTCAAAGGTCAAAATGGGATGCCAGCAATCAAAAATGTTTTTGAAAACGTGGATATTTCCAAAGAGGCTTATGGTTCTAAAGACAATGTAATTATTGCTAATTCCGATTTCCTAAACGGATTGAATTACAAAGAAGCGACTAAGAAAATCATTGAAGAATTAGAAAAAATAAACCAAGGAAATGGCAAAATCAATTACAGATTGCGCGATGCGGTTTTTTCTCGTCAGCGTTATTGGGGAGAACCATTCCCAGTATATTATGTAAACGGTTTGCCACAAATGATTGACAAAAAATACTTGCCAATCGCTTTGCCAGAAGTAGAGAAATATTTACCAACCGAAGACGGGCAACCGCCTCTAGGAAATGCTCCAATTTGGGCTTGGGATGTTGTAAACAATAAAGTTGTTGAAACAAATTTGGTTGACAATAAAACTATTTTCCCTCTTGAATTGAACACCATGCCAGGATGGGCGGGAAGTTCTTGGTATTGGATGCGGTACATGGATGCGCACAACGAGAACGAATTTGCAAGTCAAGAAGCCCTGAACTATTGGCAAAATGTAGATTTGTACATTGGCGGAAGCGAACACGCAACGGGACATTTATTGTATTCTCGTTTTTGGAATAAATTTCTAAAAGACAAAGGTTATGCGCCAACCGAAGAACCCTTCAAAAAACTGATCAATCAGGGAATGATTTTGGGAATGAGTGCGTTTGTTTATAGAGAAGAAGGTACAAATACGTTTTATACAAAAAGCAAAATTGCGGGCTTGAATACACAAGCACTTCACGTAGATGTTTCATTGGTAAATACTTCTGATGAATTGAATGTTGAGGCTTTTAAAAACTCAAGAGAAGAATATAAAAATGCAGTTTTCGTCACCGACGATAATGGTAAATACATTGTAGGTCGGGAAGTCGAAAAAATGTCAAAATCGAAATACAACGTAGTTACACCAGATAATATTTGTGCAGAATACGGAGCCGATACCTTGCGTTTATACGAAATGTTTTTAGGGCCTTTGGAACAAGCGAAACCTTGGAATACTGCTGGAATTTCGGGTGTTTTTGGCTTCTTGAAAAAATTATGGCGTTTGTATAATGATGAAAATAACGGTTGGGTGGTAACCAATAACGAGCCTTCGAAAGACAGTTTGAAAAGTTTGCATAAAACCATCAAAAAAGTAAATGAAGACATTGAGAATTTCTCTTTCAATACGTCGGTTTCTCAGTTTATGATTTGCGTAAATGAATTGACAGCACAAAATTGTCATGAACGTGGTATTTTGGAGCCGTTGGCAGTATTGATTTCGCCCTATGCACCGCATATTGCAGAAGAATTGTGGGGGCAATTAAAAGATATAAAAACTGAAGAATTAAAAGATTTCAATGGGATTTCACACGAGCCTTTTCCAGTGGTAAACGAGAACTATTTGGTAGAGAGCAGCAAGGAATATCCTGTTTCTTTTAATGGAAAAATGCGTTTTACCATAGAATTACCTTTGGATTTGTCGGTTGCAGAAATTCAGGAAATCATCATGAAAGACGAACGAACCATCAAACAATTAGAAGGAAGAACGCCAAACAAAGTAATTATTGTTCCCGGAAAAGTCATCAACTTGGTGGGATAGTGACAAAAGTGCAGTCAAAAAATTTGGCTTATAATTTGATGATAATTTTGTAACTTTATATTTTTAAAATAAAAAATTTATGTATTTAATTTTAGCAGGATTAATAATGTTAGTTAGTTGGTTAGTAAGCAGCCGATTAAAAAACAAATTCGAATTGTATTCAAAATTGCAATTACAAAATGGAATGAGCGGTGCCGAAATCGCTGAAAAAATGCTCGCAGATCACGGAATTACCGACGTAAAAGTAATTTCAACCCCAGGTCAATTAACCGATCATTATAATCCGATGGACAAAACAGTCAACTTAAGTGAGGCGGTTTACAATCAAAGAAATGCTGCTGCTGCTGCGGTTGCTGCTCACGAATGTGGTCACGCAGTGCAACATGCAACAGCTTACAGTTGGTTAGAAATGCGATCTAAATTAGTTCCTGTTTTGAGCGTAACTTCTAGTTATGTGCAATGGATTTTGATTGGAGGAATTTTATTAATCAAAACCTTCCCTGCTTTATTGTTAATGGGGATAATTATTTTTGCAGCGACAACCGTATTTTCAATCATCACGTTGCCAGTTGAATACGATGCTAGTAATCGTGCGTTAGCTTGGTTAGAAAACAAAAACATGTTGACTTCGCAAGAGCAAGATGGGGCAAAAGATGCTTTGAAATGGGCAGCGAGAACCTATGTAGTGGCAGCCATTGGATCAATTGCTACGTTGATGTATTACGTAATGATTTACATTAACAGACGATAATTAGCTTATAAATTATTAAAATGGGGAACAGAATTATTTCTGTTCCCCATTTTTTTTAACACTAATTACACGAATCGGCACGAATTTTATTTTTAATTTTTATAACCGAATCAACACATAACCGAATCAATTTCTCCTTTATTTTATAACCGATTCAACGCATAACCAAATTAACTCCTTAGAACAATTTGTGAAAATTAGTGTAATTCGTGTCAAAGTTTTTTAGTTTTTATAACCAAATCAACACATAACCAAATCAACTTCCTCTCTACAATTGGATTTGCCTTTCGATTTGCTGGTCTAAGGAAATGAAGGTTTCCGTTCTTGAAACGCCCTCTATGGCTTGGATTTTAGTATTTAGCAAAGACATTAAATGTTCGTTGTCTTTGCAAATCATTTTTATTAGAATGGACCAGTTTCCTGTAGTGTAATGGCATTCTAACACTTCAGGAATTTTTTTTAATTCTTTGACGGCTTCCGAATTTCGAGCGGCTTTGTCTAAATATACGCCTACAAATGCCATGGTGCTATAACCCAAAACTTTATTATTAACCGTGAATTTTGAACCTGAAATCACGCCCGATTGTTCTAATTTTCGCAACCTTTGGTGAATTGCAGCGCCAGAAATTCCAATTTTATTGGCGATTTGAAGGATTGGTTTTCGGGCATCTTCCATTAAATCCCTAAGAATTTCTTTATCGATTCCGTCTATTTCTACTGTTTGTGAATTGAGTTTCATATCTTTTCTATTTCAACCAAAATTGTGTTTTTGGTTATAATTGAAAATCAAAAGTACAAAAAAACTACAAATTTTATTGGTATTGTTTTTAGCCCCGACAGTAGCCCCGACAGTAGCGGCATCCTGTTGTGGCGGAGTTCGCAACAAGAGATATAGCGAATGGCGGGAAATAGCTCCAAAAAAATTAATTCACTACACTATTGGGATTGTAACCTTCATAGGGCATTTCTACTTCTTTAAAAATAACGCCCAGGGTTTCTAACTCGGCTAAAATGGGTAAATAGACTTCTTTAGTAATTGGGAGTTGTACGCCTGGAGTCGTGATTTTTCCGTTTAGAATTTGCAACGTGGCAATGGCTACAGGCAATCCCACGGTTTTTGCCATTGCGGTATAGGTTTGGTCTTCGCCAAGGCACACCATTTTGGAATCTATTTGACGTTTTACACCATTGATTTCGTAGCCAAATTTATGGTACATTACAATCATGTCTTTGTCTTCGGGCTGTAACGTCCAACTATCACTCAGTATTTTTTCTAAAATTTGGGCGGGAGTGGCATTTTTTAATCCTACGATTTTGTTGGGATTGAAAATATCCAATTCTAATAATTTGTCCCACATGACATCGTCTTGATCGATTTTTAAATTTAAACGTAATTTAATTTCGACAGAATCCGTTGGGTGATAGGGCAGAAAAGAGTTGGTGAATTGTCGGTAATTCATGGTTTCTGAGCCGTCCATGATATAGGTGTCGTCGGTCATTCCGAGTTGCACGAACATGTTCCACGCTTTTGAAAAACCTACTCTTCTCAAGGTGCCACGGTATAAAGTTAATACATTATCAAGTCCGTAAACGCTCCTGTATTTAAGGGAATCGCGGTTGGCGTAGGCTTCAAATCTTCCGTAACTTTCGACTTCCATAAACTCGGTTCGGCTAAATAATTTATGGTAGGGAATGTATTTGTAGGTGCCTTCTTGAATGAATTTTGCTGCTCCACCTTGACCGGCAAGCACTACATTTCTGGGTGCCCAAGTGAATTTATAATTCCACAGATTATCGTCGGATTCGGGAGCTACTAATCCACCGCAGAACGATTCAAACAAAATCATTTTTCCGCCTTTGTCGCGAATTTCATCAATAGTTTTCATGGCGCTCATGTGGTCAATTCCTGGGTCAAGCCCAATTTCGTTCATGAAAACCAAATTATGTTCTTTGGCTGCAGCATCTAAATTTTGCATCGCATCGCTAATATAGGAAGCAGTAACCATGTGTTTTTTATAGGTAATACAATCTTTTGCAACTTCAATATGCAAGTGGGCGGGAAGCATAGATATGACAATATCTGCTTTTTGTATGGCTTTTTTTCTTTGATTTTCATCAAATATGTCTAAGGCAATTGCGGTAGAATGCTTGTGATTATTCGTTTTTCGGAGGGATAATTCTAAAGAAATATCGGCAATAGTCAAATGCAATTGTTCTTGTTCTGACTTGTCTTGCAAGTAATTAATAAGTGACGAAGCAGATCTTCCAGCGCCAATAATTAGAATATGTCTCATACCGATTAGAGTTTAGAACAAATGTACGAATTTGATTGCTTTATCACTCAGTTACTAATAAAAACAAAAAAAAAGGCAGGGATAACATGATAATTTTGAGAATTACTCGAGTTCTTCAAGTTCTTCTAAATCTTTTTTTGCCTCTTCTTTTGAGGTCTCTTTTTTGGAATCAAATTGAGTGTCGACTTCTATTTCGTCTTTTGTAAAAAACTCTTTGCCCATTACAAATACTAGTGATGCTAAGGCAAAAAATAATAAGACCGTAACCAGTTTTCGTTGTTTGACATCGGATTTTTTAAATGTCAAAACGCCAAATAAAACGGCTATCCCAATTGGTAATAAAGCAATTGTCCCTAGAGGTAAAAATGCAAATACAATGCTTAAAGAGGTAAAAATACTTGTGATAATTAAAAATAATTTTCTCATAATTGGTAAGTTAAATTCCTGAAGCGTTTGAAAGTGTGAGCTGGCCTAACCCAACTGGAATGCTAAATTTGATTAAGGCGGGAATTTTTTTAGCATCGGCGGTGAGCCAAATTAAATTTTTATCTTTTCCTTTTAGGGCGTCAGTTTTTGCAGCGATGGATATTTTATAACACAGTTTTGAACCAAGATTTCCAGCAGCAACACTCTCTTTTCCCATGAATTTTATCGAAACAGGAATTTCTTTTTCGTCAAAAACAAGGGTAAATGATTGTGTTTGTCCAATTTTATAGGTTGTAAAATCGATTGTCCTTAATTGATAAATAAGCGAAACTACATCTTGCGTGTTACGACCAATAGAAATTGTTTTTTTGCTTTCAGGTTTTTTCATTTTTTTTGAGGTACTCATCAGAGTCTTTCCGTCAGGTTTAAAGAGGTATTTTTCGGTTTTTATATAACCACCTTCATTAATACTTCTTTTGTATAGACTTGGCCGAAGTGTTTTAATATCAACATAAGATTCATAGAGGTCCCGAATTTTAAAAAAAGAATCCCATTTACTGAACGTGGCTGCCTCACAGGAAAGATGAAGAAAGGTTTTTTTTGAAGTCTTCATTAGTGTGGTTTCCATCTTGACTTGAGCAATATGCGTCATTAATCCGCTCATGTTGTACGAGGCGGCATAAACGAGTTTTTCGTTTGGTTTTATTTGAGCAAATAACCAACTTGTTTCAAGTAGTACTATAATAATTAAGAATGTTTTTTTGTTCATTTGTCTTGGGTTTAGACGGTGAATTAATAACGCCTTACAAAAAAAAGCAAATTATTCTATTTTTCATTATATAACTGATATTTTTGTAATTTATTTTTAAAAAGCTATAAAAAATGAACAGAAAAATTGTATTTTCAGGAACGCTGATTGGAATGTTAGCGATAATTTTTGGAGCTTTTGGAGCTCATGCGTTAAAAAAAGTAATAAATATTCCCGAATTAGCCACATTTGAAATCGGAGTTCGATATCAAATATATCATTCGTTTTTTTTGCTTTTTTTAGGTATAAATTCACTTATTTCAGATAAAAGAAAAGAAATAATCTATTATTTAACAATTGCAGGTGTTTTTTTATTTAGTGGGTCGTTATATTTATTAGCCATTTCAAGAGTTGCATTAATTGATTTTCGCCCTTTAGGATTCGTAACCCCAATCGGTGGAGCCCTGTTAATAATGGCATGGGGTGTTTTATCGGTAAGTTTTTTGTCTAAAAAAAACATTTCTAAAATTTAATATTTTACCTTTGTAGAAACTAATTATAACACCAAATATTTTTTTCTATGGAGAAGTCTGCTCAAATTACGAAATCGATTTCGTTAACTGATTACGGTATTAATAATACCACAGAAATAATATATAACCCAAGTTTTGATTTTTTATATCAAGAAGAATTAAATTCGGATTTGGAAGGATTTGAAAAAGGAGTTTTATCAGAATTAGGAGCGGTGAATGTAATGACAGGAATTTTTACCGGTCGCTCTCCGAAAGACAAATACATAGTAAAAGATTCGGTAACAAAAGACACCGTTTGGTGGGCGTCTGAAAAAGCTCCGAATGATAACAAGCCTATTTCTCAGGATACTTGGGAAGCACTCAAGAAAAATACCACCGTGCAGTTATCTGATAAAAAATTATATGTTGTTGACGCATTTTGTGGCGCTAATGAGAGTTCTAGGCTGAAAGTTCGCTTTATTATGGAGGTAGCTTGGCAAGCTCATTTTGTAAAAAATATGTTTATCCGACCTACAGAGGAAGAATTGTTTCATTTTGGAGAGCCTGATTTTGTGGTGATGAACAGTTCTAAGGCAGGTTTTAAAGAGCATGAAAAATTTGGATTAAATTCAGAAGTATATGTTGCATTCAATTTAACAGAAAAAATGCAATTAATAGGTGGCACATGGTACGGGGGAGAAATGAAAAAAGGGCTTTTTTCGATGATGAATTTTTATTTGCCATTAAATGGAATAGCTTCGATGCATTGTTCAGCCAATGTTGGAATTAATGGCGATGTGTCTGTTTTCTTTGGCTTATCAGGAACGGGAAAAACGACCTTATCAACGGATCCAAAAAGAGCATTAATTGGAGACGACGAACACGGGTGGGACGATGAAGGAGTGTTTAATTTTGAGGGCGGATGTTATGCAAAAACAATTGACTTAAGCAAAGAAAATGAACCCGACATTTATAAGGCCATTAGAAAAAATGCTTTATTAGAAAATGTGACTGTTGACCAAGACGGGATAATTGATTTTTCCGATGTAAAAGTCACTCAAAATACGAGAGTTTCCTATCCAATTTTTCACATTGACAACATCGTTACTCCTATTTCAAAGGCGGGACATGCCACCAAAGTCATTTTTTTGACTGCGGATGCATTTGGGGTTTTACCTCCAGTTTCTAAACTGACGCCTGAGCAAACGAAGTATTATTTTTTATCTGGATTTACAGCAAAATTAGCAGGAACCGAAAGAGGGATTACCAAGCCAGAGCCTACTTTTTCAGCTTGTTTCGGAAAAGCCTTTTTGTCATTACATCCAACAAAATATGCCCATGAATTAGTTAAAAAAATGGAGCAACACCAAGCAACAGCTTATATGGTAAATACTGGTTGGAATGGATCAGGAAAAAGAATTTCAATAAAAGATACGAGAGCGATTATCGATAGAATTTTAGATGGTTCTATTGAAAAATCAACAACAATAGAAATTCCTATTTTTAATTTATCAGTTCCTAAATCGTTAGAAGGGGTGAATTCAGAAATATTAGACCCAAGAGAAACCTACGAAAACCCAATAGATTGGACTAATAAAGCAATAGATTTATCAGGACTTTTTATAAAAAACTTTATTCAATATACTGATAATAAGGAAGGAAATGATTTAGTTAGTGCCGGGCCACGATTATAAAACCAAAGAACATTTAGTGTTAAACGATTCAATAAAAAAGCTTTCAGATTTCTGAAAGCTTTTTTTGAAAGTTAGTTATTTACTTTCTTTATTCGCTTTTGCGATATATTTCTCTAAGGCCATTGTCATAGAAGGAGCTTCAGGGGAAGGAGCCATGATGTCAATCCGTAGTCCATGATCGAGTGCTTCTTTTTGAGTGGTGCTTCCAAACACAGCGATTCTAGTATTATTTTGTTCAAAATCAGGAAAATTCATGAATAACGACTTTATTCCTGTTGGGCTGAAAAAAGCCAAAACGTCATAATATACATCAGCTAAATCAGACAAATCACTCATTACAGTTTTGTAAAAAACAGCTTGTGTCCAATCGACTTTTAAATTATTTAAGGTGATTGGAGCTTCTATGTTAAGTTGATCTGAAGCAGGTAATAAAAACTTCTCGTCTTTGTATTTTTTAATTAATGGAGACAAATCAACAAAGTCTTTTTGTCCTACATAAATCTTACGTTTTCTGTAAACCACGTATTTTTGAAGGTAGAATGCAATAGCTTCAGACTGGCAAAAATATTTCAGTCCTTCAGGAACTTTATATCTCATTTCTTCAGCAACTCTAAAAAAATGATCTACTGCATTTTTACTAGTTAAAATAATGGCAGTGTAATTATTAATATCAATTTTTTGTAAACGAATATCTTTCGCATTAACCCCTTCAACATGAATAAAAGGCCTGAAATCAATTTTCACTTTATGTTTTTGTTGCAACTCAAAGTATGGAGAATTTTCCACTTTAGGCTCCGGTTGTGACACCAAAATTGTTTTCACTTTCATAGTATACTTTTCTAAAATGCTAACTTTTTGTAAACCAATAATACAAGAAATAAAAAGGTGCTATTTCAAGAGCGCAAAGATACAAAATAAAATAAAACAATTTACCGAATATTAAATTTTGATAATTCTTAAGACTTTTTAAATAAGTTATACTGTTAATCAGAAGAATAAGCAATAAAAATAGGAATAAAAAAGAGGTAGATATGGTAGTATTATAATAAAGAAAAACTATTATTGGGAGTGCCATTACACTAATGTAAGTTCGATAACTTAATTTTTGGATGTTGAATTGTTCCGAAAATTCTTCAATATTAAAAACGGCAGCAATTATTTTGTCAATAAGGTATTTAGATAGTATAAAAACGCCCAAAAAAGTTACTATTCTTATATAAGTTATTCCGTCATTTTTGGCTAATATTCCTTGATTTGAAGCAATAATTTGAATCAAAAAAGAAAGCGAAATAAGTTGGACAAAGAATAAAATCACATTGAACCAACTTAAAGATTGCCCCGAATCTTTGTATACTTTTAAATACTTACTAGAAAAAATTAATTTTGAAAATTCAGAAAATCGGTTTTCAAACAATGATTTTGTAAGTGCAATTAATGCAAATGCAACAACAAAAACCAGGGTAGCCCAATCTTTATTTTCAATTAATCTAGGATGAAGTAGGTTTTCAATCATAACATTACAAAATTACTAAATTTTTATGGGATTCATTTATTATAATTTTATTATGAAAGGGCAACCATAAAAAGTTTATTTTTGTAGTGAAATTCCAAAATAAAATGGCAGATAGCATTGTTATTATCCCTACTTATAACGAGATTGAAAATATTGAAGAAATTATCAAGACCGTATTTTCATTGCAAAAAACTTTCGATGTTCTTGTTGTTGATGACAATTCGCCTGATCAAACGGCTGAATTAGTTCGTACGTTGCAAAACATATATAGCGGAAAGCTATTTTTAGAACAAAGAAATAAAAAATCGGGACTCGGAACGGCTTATGTTCATGGATTTAAATGGGCTTTAAACCATCATTATGATTATATTTTTGAGATGGATGCTGATTTTTCTCACAACCCCGCCGATTTAGAAAAGTTATACCATGCATGCCATATAAATGCTGCAGATGTTGCTATTGGTTCTCGATATATTACAGGAGTAAATGTTGTAAACTGGCCATTAAATCGTGTTTTACTGTCTTATTTTGCTTCTTTTTATGTGAGAATTATTACGGGAATGAAAATTCATGATGCTACGGCAGGGTTTATTTGTTATAAAAAACAAGTACTTCAAACTATTAATTTAGATAAAATTAAGTTCATTGGTTATGCTTTCCAAATAGAAATGAAATACCGTTCATTTGTAAATAATTTCAATATAGTAGAAGTGCCAATAATTTTCACCGATCGAACAAAAGGTCAATCTAAAATGAGTAATGCCATTATTAAAGAAGCTGTTTTTGGAGTTATTTCATTAAAAATAAGAAACGTATTTAACCGATTATAGAAAGATAACTATGGGAATGATTTTAATCAAAAATGCAAAAATTGTAAATGAAGGCGCTATTTTTGAAGGGGATGTTTTAATCGAAAATGAATTTATAGTAGAAATTGCAAGTAGTATTAGTGCAAAATCTTCAGAGTGTAAGATTATTGATGCGGAAGGGAACTATTTAATTCCAGGCGCAATTGACGACCAAGTACATTTTAGAGAGCCTGGACTAACTCATAAAGGAGATATTGCCTCTGAGTCTAGAGCCGCTATCGCAGGTGGAATTACTTCGTTTATTGAACAACCTAATACGGTTCCGAATGCAGTTACCCAAGAACTTTTGGAACAAAAATACCAAATTGCTTTTGAAAAATCCTATGCCAACTATTCTTTTATGATGGGGGCTACCAATGATAATTTAGAGGAAGTGTTAAAAACAAATCCAAAAAATGTTGCCGGAATAAAAATATTTTTAGGGTCCTCAACAGGCAATATGTTAGTGGATAACGAGGTAGTTTTAGAAAAAATATTCTCCAGTACTCCAATGTTAATTGCGGTTCATTGTGAAGACGAACAAACTATTAAGGATAATTTACAGAAATATTCTGAAGTCTATGGGGACGACATCCCAGTGACTCTTCATCATTTAATTCGAAGTGAAGAAGCGTGCTATATTTCATCATCAAGGGCAATCGCTTTGGCCAAAAAAACAGGAGCACGCCTGCATGTCTTTCATTTGTCAACAGCAAAAGAAATGGAGTTGTTTACCAATAAAATACCTCTCGAAGAAAAGAAGATAACGGCCGAAGTTTGTATTCATCATTTGTGGTTTTCAAATGAAGACTACGAATCTAAAGGGAATTTAATAAAATGGAATCCAGCGGTTAAAACGCCTCAAGATAGAGAGGCACTATGGGAAGCACTTCTAGATGACAGAATTGATGTTATTGCCACGGATCATGCTCCGCATACTTTAGAAGAAAAGCAACAATCGTATTTGAAGGCGCCTTCTGGAGGACCATTAGTTCAACACGCAGTGGTAGCCATGTTTGAAATGCACCTTCAAGGAAAAATTTCGGTTGAAAAAATTGTAGAAAAAATGGCGCACAATCCTTCCAAAATTCTCAAAATGAAGCAAAGAGGGTTTATTAAACAAGGATATTATGCCGATTTAGTAATTGTTAATTCTGGGTTGCCTTGGAGTGTAAAGAAAGAAAATATTTTTGCAAAATGTGGCTGGTCTCCATTTGAGAATTATACCTTTAAATCAAGAATTACTCATACATTTGTAAATGGACAATTAGTGTATCATAATTTTAATTTTAAAGAGAAACCAATGGGAATGCGACTGTTGTTTGATCGCTAGATTCTATAAATCATGAAAAAAAATATAGTTTTAATTTTGCTAATATTGGTGAGTTGTCAAAAAGCTGCGGTAGAAAAACCAGACCAATTAATTGAAGAAGCGATTATGGTTGATATTTTATTTGATTTGACCGTTTTGGAATCTGCAAAAGCACATACGATTTCTAATGGAACGGCAGCGACTATTCAAACTAATGAATATTTGTATAAAAAATATGCAATTGACAGCCTTCAATTTGTTCAAAATGAAAAATATTATGCCGCAAATATTAAAACGTATAAAAGAATATTTGACAAAGTAAATCAGCGAATTCAAGATAGTTTATACCTGCCAAAAAAGCAAAAATCAAAAACTAATAAAGCAGCCGATTCTGATATTGAACAATTTCAGAAATTGAATCATTAATGGATTGAAATTCATAATCAAAACTTTTTATTGCTTTATCATTTGAATATAAATGGATTTCGTGACAAGATTTAGCCGTAAATTTTGAGAATTTTCTAGTTTTTACAAATAACGACCTAATCCAATCTAGTCTCCAAGCTATCTCGGTCAACCAAACAGTAGCGTATTTTGAAGGTTTTTCTACTGAAAGCGCATTTGCAATAATGTTTTGAATTTCTTGGTAACTTTTATTTTCAGAAATAGCAATATAGCGTTCTCCAGAATTGGAATTTTTCATGGCCAAAACGAGTAATTTTACCACATCATTTACGGAAACAAAACCAGTGATTCCTTTAGTGTAAAACCGCATGCCTTTTTTTACTTCTGAAAACAATTTTCCGCTTCCTTGTTCCCAATAACCTGCTCCTAAGATGACGCCTGGATTTAGTATTACCACATCTAATCCTTCTTGTTGCCCTCTAAAAACTTCCATTTCTGCGCCAAATTTTGACAAGGCATAATCAGAATGTTGCTGTTCAGGATTCCAAATGGATTGCTCTGTCACCAAAGTGCTTTCTGAGTCAGCCTCTCCTAAACATGCAATAGAACTAACATGACATACTTTTTTTACTTTTTTTGCTAAAGCAAAATTAATGACATTTGCAGTCCCTTCTATGTTAGTTTTTCGCAGATTTTCTTCCTCTCTAGGGTCAAATGAGATCAGTCCTGCGCAATGATAAACGGTTGAAATATTTTCAAATGCATTTTCCAAAGAAACAATATTGGTGATATCGCCTTTGTACCAATCGATAGTTTCAAATAAATGCTCCTTTTCAAAGAGCTTAAACAACGATTTTACTTTGGTTAATGAATTTTCATTTCGATATAAACCTCTTATAGCTTCCCCATTTTCAATTAATTGAAGGGCTAAATATGAGCCTACTAATCCTGTTGCACCTGTTATTAATATCATAGCTACAAAGATAATTACAATGTTCGATTTTTAAAGACTTACATTTTCAAATTATACAATTAAAACTATCTTTGTACAAATTGAATAAAGATGAAGAATTTTATCGAAGAAATAACCTGGAGAGGAATGCTTCACGACGTCATGCCAGGAACTGAAGAACATTTGTTAGAACAAATGCGGGCTGCCTATGTTGGAATTGACCCTACTGCAGATTCCCTTCATATTGGCCACTTAGTTGGGGTAATGTTATTGAAACACTTTCAGTTAGCGGGACACAAGCCTCTTGCTTTGGTAGGTGGAGCAACAGGAATGATAGGGGATCCATCTGGAAAATCAAGCGAAAGAAATTTATTGGACGAGTCAACACTTCGACATAATCAGGAAGCCATAAAAGAGCAATTAGCTCGATTTTTAGATTTTACTTCAAACGCACCTAATGCCGCAGAATTAGTTAATAATTATGATTGGATGAAGGATTTTTCCTTTCTAGATTTTATTCGCGACATAGGAAAACACATTACGGTAAATTATATGATGTCAAAAGATTCTGTAAAAAAACGATTATCTTCAGAATCTACTGAGGGAATGTCGTTTACGGAGTTTACCTATCAATTAGTTCAAGGATATGATTTTTTGCATTTATACAAAAATAAACACTGTACCCTTCAAATGGGGGGTTCGGATCAATGGGGAAACATTACTACTGGTACCGAATTAGTCCGAAGAATTGCAGGAGGAAAAGCATTTGCCCTTACGTGCCCATTAATTACAAAAGCAGATGGAACGAAATTTGGAAAATCTGAAGGTGGTAATATTTGGTTAGATTCTGCAAGAACTTCACCGTATAAATTTTATCAATATTGGTTAAATACCTCCGATTTAGATGCCGAAAAATATATAAAAATCTTCACTTTTTTATCCAAAGTTGACATTCAAGACCTAACGACTAAACACGAGGAAGCGCCACATTTAAGGCTATTACAAAAACGATTAGCCGAAGAGATAACGGTAATGGTTCACTCGTTAGATGATTTAGAAAATGCGATAAAAGCATCGAATATATTATTTGGAAATTCAACTTCCACCGATTTGCAGCAACTCGACGAAGCTACATTTTTGGATGTTTTTGATGGAGTACCTCAAGCAGAAATTTCAAAAAACGAACTCCTTGAAGAAATTGGAATAGTGTCTTTGTTAAATGAAAAATCAGGTTTTTTTAAGTCCAACGGGGAAGCACGACGCGCTTTGATGGCCAATTCAATATCAGTAAATAAAGAAAAAGTCACTGAAGATTTTGTGCTAACGGAACAAAATTTAATCAATAACCAATTTGTATTATTACAAAGCGGGAAGAAAAATTATTTTGTAGTGAGAGTGGTTTAATAG
>JBIHZQ010000056.1:0-13042 GCA_044231345.1 Flavobacterium sp. | reverse complement strand
TGAAGATTAGAAGTCCTTCAACGGCTGATGATACAGAGATAGGGGGGGTGATTATGCCTTCTGCTAATAATAAACTTCCTCCAATAATAGCAGGTACAATTAACCACTTGACTTTTGTTCTTTTAACAAGAGAATATAAAGAAAAGATTCCGCCTTCTCCATGATTATCTGCATTTAAAGTAATTATTACATACTTAAGTGTAGTCTGTAAGGTCAAAGTCCAAAGAATACATGATAATCCGCCTAAAATCAATTCATTATCGATAATGTTTGCTCCAATTAAGGATTTCATAACGTAAAGTGGGGAAGTTCCAATATCTCCGTAAATTATACCTAATGTGATTAATAACCCACCAAATGATAACTTACTGTGCAAATCTTTGTGTTGCGTACTCATGGTAAAATATTCTTAAAAAGTTTACAAATTTATCATTAATAAATACACAAATCCTATTTAGGTAGTTTTTTTTTGAATTTTTTCCTAAGTAGGAATGATTTTTTTTAATACTCATTAGAAAGCATTTTTTTCTATTCTAAAGTGGTTCATAAAAAAGTGTATTTTAGCAGAAATAATTGCTGCTATGAAACAAATTAATTGGAGGTATTTTATCGGATTTATTTTGGTGTTTCTTTTCACTTCCTACCCGTGTTATTGTCAGCTTTTGTTGTCTGAAAACGCTAAAATAAAATCTATTGATACGCTATTTACAGATGCAATTAGTATTCGAGCGCTATTGGTTGATAACAAAAAAATTTGGTATGCCGCAGACAAAAACAGAGTGGGATACTACGATATTAAGAAGAACAAAAGGAGGGAGGAAGTACTTTATTACAAAGGAATTCTATTAGAATTTAGGAGTATTGCTCAAACAAACTCCTCTGTTTTTGTTCTAAGCATCTCAAATCCAGCAGTATTATTCAAGATAAATAAAAAAGATTTTTCTTCAAAAATTGTTTATGAAGAAACGCATCCTAAGGTGTTTTATGACAGTATGCAATTTTGGAATGATCAAGAAGGAATTGCACTTGGCGATCCAATTGACGGTTGTTTTTCAATTCTTCGTACTTTCGATGGAGGTCGTTCTTGGCAAAAAATGGATTGCGATACTTCTCCCAAAGTGATTGAGGGCGAAGCAGCATTTGCGGCAAGTAATACCAATATTGTTATTAAAAATTCAACCTTATTTATAGTTTCTGGCGGAATCAAATCTAGCGTTTTAGTTAGCGAGGACAAAGGCCTTACTTGGGAGAATTATCCTACCCCAATTATCCAAGGTAGTGCAATGACTGGCATATTTTCGGCTGATTTTTATTCTGAAAAAATAGGATTTGTTGTAGGTGGAAATTACGAGTCTCCATTGGATAATTCTTTAAACAAAGCCAAAACAACCGACGGAGGAAAAACATGGAATTTATGTGCAAATAATCAGGCGTTTGGGTATGCTTCTTGTGTCCAATATAATCCAAAACAGCAAGGAAAAGAATTAATTTCCGTTGGCACATCAGGTGTTTTTATGTCAAATAATCAAGGAGAATCGTGGTTCAATATTTCGAAAGACACCACACTTTTTACGGTTAAATACATAAGTAAAAAGAGCTGGGTTGCTGCTGGAAAAAATAAAATAATTAGGGTCATCCTAAAATAACCCTATGTTTTTATATTAACGTCTAGGTCTTTTATCTCGGTATTGTTGCAATAGTTTTTTGTTAAAATCTTCCTCTGCTTTTTTAAGTTTAATGATTTTGTAGGAGGGGATAATTCCTTTAAGGCTTATGAAATATTTCTTTCTGAGTTGGTGCAATTCTTCCTCAGCATTTTCCATTTGAATCAATAATTGACTTGCTTCTTTTTCAGTTAATTTTTCTAATTGGGTTTCTTTTTTTGGATCTAGTAGGGCTCTCATTTTTTCATGACGTAATTCAAAAAACTTTTCATCAAATTTATTGTAAATTGGCCAAAATCTTACTGCTTCTTCAGTAGTTAAGTCTAATTCATTGGTAATAAAAGCAATTTTCAGCGCTTTTACCTGTTCCTTTTTTTCTCTTAATCCAACTTGGGCAACTAATGAAGTTGCAACAAATAACAAGAATAGTGTAAATAGTTCTTTTAGTTTCATCTTTTTATGTTTAATTAATCTTCTAAAATTGGGTTAAAATTTCCTTCACGGGCAAGAATTTCTTCAATGGTGGTTTCTTCAATTGGCGAAGCTATAGTAATGTTTTCAATATCTTCAGGTTCTAAACCTACCAGTAAATCGTATTGCCCAATCGTACTTTCAAGCGTAATATAATTTTCTAAATCACCTGCTTCAATTTCTGATTCAGATGAATTGTTAGTCAACCAAAGTACCGAAAAAAGCAGTATAATGCTTGCAGCATAGCCCATCCACCGAATTTTAGAAAACGAGATTCTTCTAATTTTTGTTTCTTTTTCTATAGTTTGGCTGAATATTTTATCTGGAAAGGAATCAAAATACCCTTCAGGCACTTTAAAATCAGGTGCTAATTTATTTTCGGTATCTATTTTAAATGCGTTCATATTTCTTTTGACATAAATGAGTTAGTAAGGTTTAATCTTTTGTCATATAAAGTTCAATTTTTTTTACAGCATGATGATAAGATGCTTTTAATGCCCCAACTGAGGTGTTCAATATCACTGACATTTCTTCATATTTTAGTTCTTCAAAGTACTTCATTTTAAAAACAAGTTGCTGTTTCATGGGTAAAATGGCAATGGCACTTTGTAATTTTATTTGAATTACATCTCCATCAAAATAGGTGTCAGAAACTAAATTAGCTACAATTTTTGATTGCATTGCTTCGCTAGTTGTCCCGCTTCTTCTTGCTTTACTACTTATAAATGATAATGCTTCATTAGTAGCAATTCGGTACATCCAAGTAAATAACTTGCTTTCTCCTTTGAATTTTGTTAAATTCAGATGCACTTTTATAAAGGTGTTTTGAAGAACATCATCAGTATCATCATGGTTCAATACAATTGTGCGAATTAAATTGTATAGTGGTTTTTGGTATTCAAACACTAGTTTTTTAAACGCTTCGTTTTGCGTTTCTGGTGAAATAAGTTGTTGTATGAATTCCTTTTCTTCCAAAAAATAGTATTCTAGTTATTAGGTAGTAGGAATGTGAAAATACAAAAAGGTTTAATTAGTTGGAATAATTTTTTTCGAAATGGTATCTTTAGTTGCTTCAATAATTTGCTTATTCCTTGATTTTGGGTAAATAGGAATATAGACAGTAGTAATCCATTTTGAAGGTCTTTTTTCTTGTTCGAAACGTTTAATAAACACGTAAAGGGTTGGTTTTGATTTGTTTTCGGTAAGATTATTCTTATAAAGGTATTGTTTAGCTTTTTTAATTCCCTCATTCCAATGAGAGTAATCGCCTGTTATTGTTGTTTTTAGCGCTAGAAACGAGTCTAATTTACCACCAATAATATCACTTTCAGAACTCGTATATATTTCTTCCCTTATTGGAATGCATAAAGAAAAGTTAGTAGTAGCTCTTTCTTCATCAACTGCATTATAAATTACAAATGGATTTCCGTTAATTGCCACTTTGTTTTTGCTAAAAAAGGAAAACAAATTTGGCAACATTATTTTAATGTTTTTATGAATAGTTGAATCTTTACTATTGATTGTTTGTTGCATATAATAGCTTCCAACTTTATTAAAAACACCATCTACTAAAACGGAATACGTATTTATTTCGTAATCCAATGAACGGTCTAATTGAGCTAAATTTTTATCATGTTGTTCTTTTGAAATAGTGGCAACTCCACCTTTAGTAATTGCAATTATTTTCTCGATAAAAGGCAATTGACCTTCTATTTTACAACTGACTTCCGTTTTTCCATTTATGGATTTAAATCCCCAGAAAATAGTAGATGTTGACCCCTCATAATTTAATTCCTGAACGATACTATCTTTATCTTTTACAAAAATAGTTTTCATACTACCTGCTCCGTTTTCACTATCCCATTTTATAAAAGAACCAACTCCGTATGTTTTTGCTGAAAACTGAATTGTATTCGGTGATTTTTCAGTTAGAAAATAATTCCAGTTTTCGTAGTTTTTATACTCATTCACGTAATCGAATACCGTTGTTTTTGAAGAGTTGATGGTTTTTGTATTGGTTAAGGTATAAGCACTTTTTTCAGTTGCTATATAGATTAAACTGGCAAAGGAGGCAAGTAGTAGAAGTAAAAACAGGTATTTAATAATTTTCATAATCAGTGGTAGTATTTTGATGAAACTTCAAGTATGAAATATATACATAAAGGGTTTTGAAGCCAGTTAATGCTTTAAATAAATTTTAATTACAAATAACAAACCAATAAAAACAAGAAAACCAATTACGATTTTGTAATTTCCTTTATAAAAACTCTTGTGCACAAAGCTGTCTTTTTTATACGAATAACTAACAGCTATTACAAAAGCTATAAAAAAGAGTAATCCAAAAATTAATTGTCCTTGACTAAACATATGTAAAATTTTTACAAAATTACTCATTTGTAATCAAAAGTTACTATTTTGCACAATCAATTATTAAGTACTAAATTATGCAAAAACAAATTAATGCGGTAAAAGAATTCCATACCACTTTTGGATTAGGATATAGTGAATCCATGATTGGAAATTTAGGTGAAAATAAAAATTTTCTTCGTTTTAATTTAATGAAAGAAGAAAATGAAGAGTATTTAGAGGCAGTTCAGAATGACGATATTGTAGAAATCGCGGATGCTTTAGGCGATATGTTATATATTTTGTGCGGTACAATCATCGAGCACGGATTGCATCATAAAATCGAATCAGTATTTGATGAAATTCAAAGAAGTAACATGAGTAAATTGGGAGCAGATGGAAAACCTATCTATCGTGAAGACGGTAAAGTATTAAAAGGACCTCACTATTTCAAGCCAAATTTTGAATCGATAATAAAATAAAGGTGTTTCGGTGTAGTTAAGTACTTTACCGAAACACTTTTTATATTTTCACAGTCCAATTAAAGGTGTCTTCCGCAACTTTATATTGAATATTGGTCAGCTTTTCTTTTAATTGTAATGCAAATGAATTTTCAACTTTTGGCAATTCATAATAGATTTCTTGATATGAAAATCCTACAATTGGATTAACAACTGCAGCCGTTCCAGCTCCGAAAATTTCTTTTAGCGTACCATTTTTTGCGGCTTCTACTATTTCATCCACAAAAACAGATTGTTCGATTACCTTAATTCCATCTCTTTTTGCGATAGAAATTAGGCTTTTTCTAGTTACCCCATCTAAAATTCGTTCACTAGTTGGGGCGGTATATAAGGTGTCATTTATTCTAAAAAACACATTCATGGTTCCAGATTCTTCTAATTTGGTGTGAGTTGCATCATCAGTCCAGATTATTTGTTGGAATCCTTTTTCATTGGCCAATTTTGTTGGGTAAAATTGTGCAGAATAGTTACCTGCAGCTTTTGCAGCTCCAATACCTCCATTAGCAGCCCGACTGAAATGCTCAGCAATTACTACTTTTACTTCTCCAGAATAATAGGATTTTGCGGGAGATAATATAATCATGAATCGATATTGGCTAGAAGGAGCAGCGATTACACCCGTACCAGTAGCAATCATAAATGGTCGTATGTACAAAGTATTGCCAAATCCTTTTTTTACCCAATCCCGTTCTAAATCAATTAATTGACTTAAGCCACTCATGAAAACAAACTCAGGAACTTCTGGCATAGCCATTCGAACGGCCGATTTATTAAATCGCTCAAAGTTTTCATCAGGTCTGAAAAGCCAAACTTCATCATTGGTGTCTTTGTAAGCTTTCATGCCTTCAAATATGGCTTGGCCATAATGAAAAACTTTGGCTGATGGGTCAAGTAATAAAGGCTCATAGGGAACTATTTCTGGTTGGTTCCAAGCACCATCAACAAAATCACAAACAAGCATATGATCTGTAAACACAGTACCGAAAGTAAGATTTTCAAAGTCAATTGTATTTATTTTTGAACTTGATGCCCTTACACAATTTATTTTTTCTGTTGTAGTCATGCTTTTTTTTGATTTTTTGAATAAAAATAACAAGTTAAATTATTGAATTTCAATTTATTATAAATGGAACTAGAGCGATTGTAACTATTGTTATTTTTCGTTTGCTAAATTAGCAAAAAATCAAATTGTTTTAGCCTTAAGGGTAATTATTTTTATTTCAAATCGTTTTAACCTAAATTTCTTCAACTACACAAAAAAATAACATTAATAGTAAGTTTGTATAATTTATCTACCTATTTTTGTTGAAGAACATAAAAAATATAAAACAGATGAAAAAAAGTATACTTATAGCAGGTTTGTTACTTGCATTAATTGGTTGTAAAAAAGCAGAAGTAGTTAAAGTAGCGCAAATTGATTATGCAGTATTTGGAGACAGTATTTCTGATGAAGATGCTATTTTGGCTGCAGAGATGAATAATAAATATGCAACGTTAAAAGAGGGAGATACGTTAAATGTAAAATTTAAGTCAAAGATAACTTCAGTTTGCCAAGCAAAAGGTTGTTGGATGAATTTGGAGTTGTCGAAAGATAAACAGGTTTTTGTGAAATTTAAAGATTATGCATTTTTTGTACCTAAAAATGCTGAAAATGAAGAAGTTGTAATAAATGGAAAAGCATTTGTCAGCGTAGAATCGATTGAGGTATTAAAGCATTATGCTAAAGATGCGGGTGCTTCCCAAGCGGCTATTGATAGTATCATCGCTCCAAAAACAACCTATTCTTTTTTGGCTGATGGGGTTTTAATAAAAAAATAGATGAAAAACTTATTAATTGGATTAATTCTATTGGTAGTAAGTTGTCAAAAAAAATCAGAGGAAAACAGTTCGTTTATAAAATCTGAAAAGAAATCTGAAAAGAAATTTGAAATGTATGAAATGTCAGAAATGGCACTTTTGATGGAACAAATGTATGTTGACAATCAACGGCTTAAAGAAAGAATAAAAAATGGGGAGGCGATTGGAGAATTTCCGAATCATTTTTTGAAGATTCACAAGGCTGTGATGACAAAAGAAAAGGAAAATGATGTTTTTTTTAAAGAACAAGCTGCAAATTTCATTCAAGCCCAAGAGTTAATTTATAAGGATCCAAAAAATGCAAAAGCTCATTTTAATAAAGGAGTAGATGCTTGTATTTCATGCCATGAGGTAAAATGTGGCGGACCAATTCCAAGAATTAAAAAATTATACTTACCCTAAATTGAAAAGAGAAATTATAGTTACTTCAGATGGGTCAACTTCCATTCATTTACCAGAATGGAATGAAAGTTATCACTCAAAACATGGAGCAATCCAGGAAGCGTATCACGTTTTTATTAAAAATGGTCTTTCTTTATTTACACAAAAATCAATAGCCCTATTGGAAATTGGATTTGGCACCGGTTTGAATGCTTTTATAACCTATAAAGAATCATTTATTCATAACCAATTCATTGATTATCATGGGGTAGAGGCCTATCCTGTTTCTGCTGATGAAGTGCTGAAAATGAATTATGTTTCCGAATTAAAAGCTCAAGAGCATCAAGAAATATTCGAAAAAATGCATCAAAGTAATTGGGACGAAGGGTTACAGCTTTCATCATTTTTCACCCTTACCAAGCGAAAACAATTTTTTGATACTATTGAAGATGAAAATCGGTTTGATTTAATTTATTTTGATGCTTTCGGCTATCGAGTTCAACCCGAATTGTGGAGTACTGAAATTTTCAGAAGAATGTATAAGTCGCTAAAAAAAAATGGAGTTTTGGTTACTTATGCGGCTCGTGGTGTGGTGAAAAGGAGTTTGCTTGAAGTTGGTTTTACAGTAGAAAAATTAGCAGGTCCACCTGGAAAAAGAGAAATGTTTAGAGCCACAAAATTGTAAATTATAATAAAAAATTTAACTTTTTTTTTGTAAAATTTTCGCTTTTATATTCTACTTTTGATTTGTTGGAAGTACATTAATCTTGCTAAATAATTAATTTATGAAAAGAACAATGGTTACCTATACAAAGAATGTTTTGGAAAAAGTTAGTTTTGATCCTTCACTATTTTGTAAAGAACTGGATAAAGCACTAAAAATGCTATTGCCTTACGAAGTAGAACAATTATTGGATTGGTTACTTACTTATACTATTGAAAAACCAGAATTGAAGCAATGTTTGCTTCGAATTAATAAATAAAAAAGGGAGCTGCATTAGCTCCTTTTTATTTTTTTAGAATTGGACTAATTATTTGTACGTTTTGAAAAACTATAGCTCCTTTCACGACCCCAGCAATTGTATTGCGCAAAGCATCAATTATTTGTATTTTTAATTCAGTTTTAGGAAAAATAAGACTGACTTCTCTAGCTGGTTTTGGTTCTTTAAATTGAACTAATTTTGCGCTATCTTTCTCGTTAATAGTTAGGGTATGTAAATAAGGTAATAAAGTCATACCCAATCCTTCATCGGCTAATTTTATTAATGTTTCAAAACTACCACTCTCCAGTTGAAAGGAATTTGTGGTTAACGTATTTTGATTTTTACATAAATTGAGAATCCCGTCTCTGAAACAATGGCCGTCTTGTAAAAGTAATATTTGATCTAAATTCAAGTCATTAACTTCTATTTCTGTTTTTTTCTCCTTGTTAAAATTTTCAGGAATATAGGCCACAAATGGCTCGTAATACAATACAATTTCCTTTAATTTTTCTTCCATTAATGGAGTAGCAGCAATTGCTGCATCTAAATGACCATTTTTTAATTTTAAGATGATTTCATCCGTATTTAATTCTTCAATTATCAGTTTTACTTTTGGATATTTTTTGATAAAATTTGTCAAAAACATAGGTAAAAGTGTGGGCATAATTGTTGGAATTATTCCCAATCGAAATTCACCACCTATAAAACCTTTTTGTTGTTCAACAATATCTTGCATTCTATCAGCTTCATTGACAATATTTTTGGCCTGATTTACAATTTTTTGACCAATATCAGTAAGTTGTATGGGTTTTTTGCTTCGGTCGAAAATTAAAATGTTTAGTTCGTCTTCTATTTTTTGAATTTGCATACTCAAAGTAGGTTGAGTTACAAAACATTTTTCTGCAGCAACCGTAAAATTTTTATGTTCGGCTACCGCCAAAACGTATTGAAGTTGAGTGATTGTCATTGATATAATAAATTTATAGGCAAATATAAAAACAATCGATTTAATTTATTCTATGCAAGCTGAATTTATTAAAATAGAAGTTAATTTTTAAATAGAATTTAATATAAATCATAACACATCAGGTTCATCGATTGTTAATTTTTTTTTAAATAATAGGGGCAGCACTTGTAATTGTAACCTAGTTTTCTATTTTTGTAGTTCTATGAAAAATTTAATAAAAGTAGTCGTTGTCATGTTTGTCTTTTTTCTTTCTACTCCAACTATTGTTAGTTTGTGTGAGGAAAAAATCGACACTTCTATTTTTTATAGTGTCTCAGAAGAAGAGATAATTAATAAAGAGCTAAAGTCGGAATTTGTCATTAATTCTGAGTGCCAACAATTTAATTTCTATCAATCTAAGCCACTTCAAATTCATTCAAAGCTTCTTTTGAAACACGACGCTGTTTCTTCTAAAATTTTTATTCCTCCACCAGATTTTATTTAATACAATTCAATTTTAATTCACAAGTCGCTATGTTCATGTGACTACATTTTTGTATTTAAATTTAGTAAGGTAATAATGATGAAAAAAATCAATCTTTTTGCAAACCTAAAATCTGATTTTGCTTCAGGTTTAGTGGTATTTTTAGTAGCGCTTCCTTTATGTTTAGGAATCGCACTCGCTTCAGGCGCTCCCTTGTTTTCTGGAATAATATCAGGAATTGTGGGTGGAATCGTCGTTGGCTATTTAAGTCAATCTCATATAAGTGTTTCTGGACCAGCCGCGGGGCTTACGGCAATAATTCTTACTGCAATCACCGATTTAGGTGCTTTTAATACCTTTTTACTTGCAGTCTTTATCGCGGGTTTAATTCAATTGGCCTTTGGTTTTATTAAGGCAGGTACTATTTCAAATTATTTCCCTAATAATGTCATTGAGGGTATGCTGGCGGGAATTGGGGTTATTATTATTTTAAAACAAATTCCACATGCTTTTGGTTTCGATAAAGATTTTGAAGGTGATGAATCTTTTGTGCAGCCTGATGGACAAAATACTTTTTCAGAATTATTTCAATTGTTGAATCATATTGAATTAGGCTCTTTCATCATAGCATTATTATCATTGGTTATTTTAATTTTATGGGGTAAAATAGAAATTCTTAAGAAAATTAAATTGGTGCCTCCAGCATTAGTAATTGTGATTATTAGTATCGTATTGAATGAAATTTTTATTGGAATGGGAAGTAATTTAGCCATTACAAAAAACCATTTAGTTAATTTGCCGATGCCCACATCATTTGAGGAATTTAAAAACATAGTGATTACGCCAAATTTTTATGAAGTTACAAATTCTAAAGTTTGGATTGTAGCTGTTACCATAGCTGTTGTTGCTTCAATTGAAACCTTGTTGTGCATTGAAGCCGCCGACAGGATGGACGTTCAAAAGCGTTATACTGACACTAATGTGGAGCTTAAAGCACAGGGTATTGGTAACGTGGTAAGTTCACTTTTAGGTGGATTACCAATGACGTCTGTGGTGGTAAGAACCTCTGCCAATAGCGATGCAGGAGCCAAGTCAAAGATGTCAGCAATAATTCATGGCGTTTTATTATTAGTCAGTGTTTTAGTGATTCCTACAATTTTAAATAAGATTCCACTGGCCACTTTAGCGGCAATATTATTACTAGTAGGATATAAATTAGCCAACCCAAAAACAATCATGCATTTTTGGCAAAAAGGGAAATACCAGTTCATACCTTTTATTGCGACATTATTAGCTGTGGTATTCACTGACTTGTTAAAAGGAGTAGCGCTAGGAATGGTTATAAGTATTGTATTTGTTTTAAAAGGAAATATGCAAAGAGCTTATAAATTTCGAAACGAAGGATACCTAGATGGTGATGTAATTCACATAGATTTAGCTCAAGAAGTTTCTTTTTTGAATAAAGCAGCTATCAAATCAACGTTGGTTACTATTCCAGATAATTCTAGAGTCGAAATTAATGCTACCGATACGGTATATATTGCTCATGATGTTTTGGATTTGATCAAGGAATTTAAAAAGATTACCTCAAAGGAGCGTAATATAAAAGTTAAATTAGTTGGTTTCAAAAAGGTTTACGGATTGGTAGAGACTGGTGAAGAAGAAAAACACGTATTTGTAGAACATAAAAATTAACTTCAAAGTCAATGAAAATAACCAAGATAATAATTCTTGTCATTTGCTTTTTTAATTTGTCATATTCACAAAAGTCTGATATAGGAAATTGGCTGGTCTATTTTGGCAACCAAAAAATTGATTCAAAATGGAATTGGCACAATGAAATTCAGCTGCGAAATTATAATTTTATAGGAGATATAAACCAACTACTTTTGAGGACAGGAATTGGTTATGACCTTTCGACAAACAACAATAATATTTTGTTAGGGTATGCATTGATTAATTCGCAAAAATATGTAGCTTATTCAAGTAATAAAATTCATTCTAATGAACATCGAATTTTTCAACAGTTTATCACAAAACAGCAATTTAACAGATTTTTTATTCAACATCGCTATCGAATAGAAGAGCGATTTCTAGAAAATAATTTTCAATTAAGATTTAGATATTTTTTAGGCATAAATATACCTATTAATAAAAAAATACTTGAAAAAAACTCCTTTTATATCGCTTCTTACAACGAGTTATTTATTAATTCTGAAAGTGCTATTTTTGATAGAAATAGAATTTATGGGGCTCTGGGGTTTGTTATCAATAAAAATATTAAAATTGAAGCGGGTTATATGACTCAAACATTAGAAAAATCAAATTACAATCAATTTCAAATTGTAATTTTTAATAATTTACCATTATAAATTTAATAATAAAATGAAAACATTAAATAAACAAATGCAAGCGGCTATAACACCTTCAATAGCTATATCAATTTTAAAAGAAGGTAATAAAAGATTTATGAATAATCTTAAAGCGAATAGAAATCTTTTAGAACAGGCAAATGAAACTTCCGATAGTCAGCATCCATTTGCAGTTATTTTGAGTTGTATCGATTCAAGGACTTCTGCGGAATTAATTTTTGATCAAGGTTTAGGGGATATTTTTAGTGTTAGAATTGCTGGCAATATTATCAATGAAGATGTTCTAGGTAGTATGGAATTTGCCTGTAAGGTTGCTGGATCTAAGATTATTGTTGTTTTAGGTCATTCAAAATGCGGAGCCATAAAAGGGGCTTGTGATCATGTTGAAATGGGGAACCTTACGGCTTTGTTAAGTAAAATTCAACCAGCTGTTTTTGATGAAAAATCTGAAATAGAAAATAGAGACTCATCCAATTCAGTATTTGTAGAAAAGGTGGCGGCAATTAATGTAAAACGTAACGTTAATGCAATTATAGAAAGAAGTCCAATATTAAAAGAAATGATACAAAATAAAGAAATTGGAATTATTGGTGGAATGCACAATATCGCAAATGGGGAAGTAACTTTTTATGAAATATAAACAATAGATTCATATATTTACAAGGACATTTTTTTAGCTGTCTTTTTTTACAAATTAATAAAAATTGAGTATTTTAAATTTAAATATCAGAATAAATGAGCGATTTCTATAAAAAAATCTTAGAAAATAATAAAGTCTGGGTTGAATCTAAATTAGAAGTGGATCCAAATTATTTCAAAGATTTAGCTAAAGGACAAACCCCACCGCTTTTATGGATTGGATGTTCTGATAGTAGGGTACCTGCAAATGAGATTATTGGGGCAAAACCTGGTGAAGTTTTCGTACATAGAAATATTGCCAATATGGTTATTCATAGCGATATGAACATGTTAAGTGTATTAGATTATGCAGTAAATGTCCTTAAAGTGAAACACGTT
>JBIHZQ010000130.1:0-4121 GCA_044231345.1 Flavobacterium sp. | reverse complement strand
CAAACTAATGTTTCGGGTTTAATTAATGCCAATACAAGCTGGACACTAGCAAATAGTCCTTATATTGTTACTGGTAATGTTTTAGTAGCAACTGGAGCAACTTTAGCTATTGAAGCTGGTGTTTCAGTTAAGGTAAACTCAGGATTATATATTAAAATTGATGGTGCAATAGTTGCAGTCGGCACCAATAGTAGTAAGATTACTTTTGAATCAAACACATCAAACCCAGCGGAAAGTGATTGGGGTGGAATTAGAATTCGGCCAACCGGAGGTTCTATAATTGACGGCAGTCAAAATTATAGCTCTGGATCTCAGTTTAAATATGTAAAAATTAAACATGCAACACGTGGTTTATATATATACGGAACTGGGCTTCATATTTCTTACTCTGAATTTTTAACAAATAATAAGGCTATAGAAATAAGAGCCACAGAAAATGTTGTTGTAGATAATTGTTCTTTTATAAGTAATACATTCGGAATATGGTCAGAATATGAAGATAATACTAGTGGGGATGGTGTTAATAAAATAGAAAATACATTTATTCAAAATAATATATTTTCAACCAACAACACTGGCGTCTATTTGATTATGAATCAACGGGATTTTGTAAATCTTAATATCAATAATAACGTTATTAAAGATAATACTGTTGGTATTAATTTTGGTGGCGGTGGTTATGGTCCTAAGGTACATAGTGTATATATAAAAAACAATATAATTTATAATAACATTTCAAATGGTGTAATTCTTAATAGAGTTTATGGTAATGGAACCGGAACTGTTTTGGACTACCCGCTTGAATTCGCGAAGAACTTAGTAATTGACAACGGAGGCTCATTAGCTTTTGAATTATCAGAATCAGTTAAGTTTTATATTCATAACAATATTTTAAAAACAATTAATGTAAACGGAATAGAATCAATAGGTAACCCGAGCTGTTCGAATCATTTGTTTACAAAAAATACCATTATTTCTAAAAGTAAAAGTATATTTTTAGGATTGAATAGCTTTAATTATGCCAATTCTATGAATTTTACATATAACACATTTTCAGGCAAATCTTCATCTGAAGTTGTTGATATAAGATATGGAAGTGGACATGTAATTAATTTTAATAATTTTTTTAACCCAAATAGCTTGTACACAGTTAAAAATTTAACTGCAAATGCTGTTAATACAGAAAATAATTTTTGGGGTACAACAAATGAACCAGAAATTCAATCTTTAATTTATGACTTCAATGATAATTTTGAACTGGGAGTTGTAGATTACTTGCCATTTTTAAACTCCCCAAATATTCTGGCCCCAATTTCACCACCAATAAATGTGGTAAAAACGCTAAACGGGAATAATGTAATTTTAAGCTGGAATTCCAATTTGGAAAGTGACTTAATGGGATATAAATTATATTATGGCAGTCCGACAGGGTATTCATATACTAATGTTTCAGATTTAGGAAATGTGACTAGTTATACCATTGTAAATGGTAATATTGATACTGAATATGCAATAACCGCATATGATAATATAGCAAATACTATTGATGACCAAGTTGATGGTAATGAAAGCTGGTTTTCAATTGCAAATCCCTTGCCAGAGCTACCAACCAATATTGTAGTTGATTCAGCTCCTCGAAAAGCAAAAATTTCATGGACACTAAGCACTACAAGTAATGTAACTGGATATAAAATATTCAAAGGAATTACTCCAAATCCAACTACTTTATTAACTACTATTTCAAATTCTACTGTTTCTTATATAGATACCGGGTTAACAAACGGGACTTCTTACTATTATTCTATAAAAGCAGTTGACTCTAATGGATTAGAAAGCGTTTCTTCCACTGATTTAATTGCCACCCCAACAAACACTTGGTATGTTGCCACTTCAGGTACAAGCACGGGTTTTGGTTCAGCTAATTCGCCTATGAGTTCTATACAAACGGCTATAGACGCTTCGGTTTCTGGAGAAATTGTTCAAGTAAGCAATGGTACTTATACAGAGAATATCATTTATACTGGGAAAAATATAACCGTTACCTCATTATATAGTTCTACACAAAATGAAGCAGACATTACCAATACCATTATAGATGGAGGCGCAAATGGATTGCCTGTAGTAAGGCTTCATAATGGAGAAACTGACAATGCTAAACTAATTGGTTTCACCATTCAAAATGGCGCAACTGGTACTAATGAGTGGGGTGCAGGAATAAATATTGAAAACTCGACTGCTCAATTAAAAAATTTAAAAATAAAAAATAATACTTGTGAGCAATCATGGCCTAAAGTTGGAGGAATTAGATTGAAATATACAAATGGCGTTGTTTTAATTGAAAATGTTGAAATTTTTAATAATAATGGAAAGGGATTGTATTCTTGGAACAATAATAGCAGCGGCTCATTTAACTTAAATAATTCTAAGATTTATAACAATATTGGAACGGCTATATTAATTCATGTTTATCAAAATCCGGAATTACCAATTAAAAACACATTGATATATAATAACACAAATCCTGTTGTTGTTCAAGGCAGTGGATTAGTATTTTTAAACTGCACTATCGTTGACAATAATGGCGGCGGGCAATCGCCAATATTAAGATTTAATGATCAATGTGGCGTTTTTAATTCAATAATTGGAACTAATCAAATCATAGAGAATCAAGGAAGTTTAAAAATTTCCAAATCATTAATTAGGGATGGTCAAGCAAGCATATTGGGAGCCATTGGAGCTGTAGCATTAACATATGGACCCAATATATCCTCTGACCCTAAGTTTGTAGATGCGGCTCAAAGTAATTACAGATTATCAAATTATTCACCTGCAATTGGTTTTGGGGCAGTGGTAAATACAATTTCTACAGTAAGTTATAATGCTCCAACAACAGACATTGAGGGTGCTTTAAGACCAAATCCAGCTGGGTCAAACCCAGATTTAGGTGCTTATGAAAACAGTTTTGCTACAACACAACACAATACTACAATTTATGTAGCAACGAATGGCAATAATGCAGGTAGCGTTGGTCTTGAAACAGCTCCTTTTGCAACCATTCAAGCGGCAATAAATTATTCTATTGATGGTGACCAAATTTTAATTAAACCTGGGACATATACTGAGGCCTTAAGCGTGAATAAAGCTATTACTATTAAATCCACAAATGGTTACCAACAAACTACTATAAAAGTTAGCGGTGTTGTTGGTTCTATTGTAACCGTTTTGGGTCAAGGCAATAATTTAACTCCATTAAATACTACTATTTCAGGTTTTAAGTTTATTTCTGAATTAAATCTAAATGGTGTAACAGCTATTAGATTGGAGAATGCAGCTTTTGCTAATGTTGAAAAATGTTGGTTTGAAAATCTAGAAAATTCATTTTCAACATATTATGGATATTATGATGTAAAAAATTCGATATTTAAAAATAATAAGTATATTGGATATCATCAATCAGGATACAGTAATAATGATAAGTTATCTCGAATTATTAACTGTAATATCATTAATGCTAACACAATTACTTGGGGTTTAACTCAATATTTTCATAAAATTTATAATACAATTATAACTAGAGAAAATCAATCTCAGGAGCCTTATTTTTCATCAGGAATTTTCCCGCTTTTAGATAAAGTATTAATCGATGCAAACCTAAATACACAGCCAGGGTCAGTGTTTACAACTATTGCTTCTGTTGATGATATTTATTTTAATAATGTAGCAAATAATGATTATACACTAAAAAATTACTCTCCAGCAATAGGATATGGCAGCGCTTTATCTAATGTAATTGATGACATAGATAATAATCCGCGACCTACATTATCATTCCCAGATATAGGAGCTTATGAGAATAGTTTAGACACACATTCAAATGCGCCGCCAAGAATTAATGCTGTTGCAAATGTCACAATTAATGAAGATGCTGCACAACAAACTATTAATTTATCGGGTATTGCAGATGGTGATTTGTTTGCTACGCAAACATTAACAATATCGCATACCAATTCTAATGCGGCATTGTTTTCTAATTTTACTATTAACCATAGTGCAAATGCAGCAACAGGTAGTTTGGTTTTCACCCCAGCTCCAAATGCTTTTGGCACAGCAGACATAACAAT
>JBIHZQ010000055.1:0-13786 GCA_044231345.1 Flavobacterium sp. | reverse complement strand
TCGACGAACGGAAGCTCAAAAATGGATGGATAAAATAAATTTTGCATTGACAAATTTCCAACTATCTATTGCCAATAAGCCACAAATTAAAGTAGCTTATTTTATTTGGAAAGATCCGTATATGGTTGCGGGTTCTGAAACCTACATCAATGAGTTGTTGCAATTAAATCAGTTTATTAATAGTTACGAAAATAGAGGAAGATATCCAGAAATTCAGCTCTCAAAAATGCGTCTTGAAGGAGATCCTGAACTAGTTTTTCTTTCATCAGAACCATTTCCGTTTACGGAAGCGCACGCTTTTGAAATAGGGAGATTTACACATCATGCTAAGATAGTTTTTGTGGATGGGGAAATGTTTTCTTGGCACGGAACTCGATTGTATAAAGCATTAGATTATTTTAAAATGCTACATAAAAAAATTTAAGTCCGAGGTTGCTTTTAAATACTTACTTTTACAAAAAAAAATACTTTTGATTAATTACACTATTTACGAAAATACCAAAAGTACTCAATGGGTAACTTTTGTCCATGGAGCTGGAGGTAGTTCGTCAATTTGGTTCAAACAAATTAGAGATTTTCAAAAACTGTACAATGTTCTTTTATTGGACTTACGAGGACATGGAAATTCGAAAGCGACCCTAAAAGCAACCTTCAATCAAAAATATACTTTTTCGGCTTTAGCTAATGATATCTTAGAAGTTTTAGATTACTTAAAAATAAAAAAATCTCATTTTGTAGGCATTTCTCTTGGAACCATATTAATTCGTCAACTAGCAGAAATGCATCCCAGTAGGGTTCAAAGCATGATTCTTGGCGGAGCAATATTAAAAATGAATTTTCGTTCTCAAGTGTTGATGAGATTAGGAAATATTTTTAAATATGTATTGCCCTATCTAATTTTATACCGATTTTTTGCATTTGTAATAATGCCAAAAACAAACCATAAACAATCTAGAATTTTATTTATCAATGAAGCAAAAAAACTCTATCAAAAAGAATTCATCAAATGGTTTAAATTAACTGCTGAAATTAACCCTATTTTGAAATGGTTTAGACAAGTTGAATTAAACATCCCTACCTTATATGTAATGGGACAAGAAGATTATATGTTCCTTCCATCGGTAAGAAAAGTGGTTGAAAAACACAGTAAATCATCAAAATTATTTGTAATACAAGAATGTGGTCATGTTGTAAATGTGGAGCAGCCAATTCATTTTAATAAAGCAGTTTTGACATTTATCAATTCGACATCCTAAAAAAAAACCAGTCCTTTTCAGAACTGGTAATTTTCATAAACTTCCTCAAACCAAATAATAATCAAAAGTATACTTTGTTTTGATAACATAGGTTAACAAATCATTACTTGATTATTTATAAATTGTTATATTACAGAGTATTAGAAATATGATATTGTATTTAGATGCTTTTTTTCGTAATTTTATTAGCCCAGCTTTTCTTTCTAACCACTTTTCTTGTCACAATAATTGTTGTTATTATTAATTCTATTGGTTAACTTATTGATAATCTCTTTAAAAAAAACAATAAAAGAGTTGATAATTTGAAACATCTTTTTTTATTATTTCCGTAAATTGCACCCCATAAAACGATACAAAAATAAAGATGGAGCAATCTAAACCCTATATTCCTAATAATAAAGTAAGAATTGTAACGGCAGCTGCCCTTTTTGACGGACATGATGCCGCCATAAATATCATGCGAAGAATTATTCAATCTACAGGGGTTGAGGTTATTCATCTTGGTCACGATAGAAGTGTAGAAGAAGTTGTAAATACTGCAGTTCAAGAAGATGCCAATGCCATCGCAATTACATCTTATCAGGGAGGACACAATGAATATTTTAAATACATGTATGATTTGCTCAAGCAAAAAGGAGCTGAACACATCAAAATTTTCGGTGGGGGTGGAGGCGTAATCTTGCCTTCTGAAATTACCGAATTACAAGACTACGGAATCACACGAATTTATTCTCCTGACGACGGTCGCGCCATGGGATTACAGGGAATGATTAATGATTTAGTACAAAAATCAGATTATGCTATTGGTGATGTTTTAAATGATGAAATCAATCATTTGGAAGAAAAAAATCCAAAAGCAATAGCAAGAATAATTTCATCTGCAGAGAATTTTCCTGAAATAGCTAAGCCAATTTTAGATCAAATTCAACAAAAAAATAAAACGTCAAAGACTCCCGTTCTCGGAATTACAGGAACTGGTGGTTCTGGAAAGTCATCTTTAGTTGATGAATTGGTTCGCCGATTCTTAATCGATTTTCCCGAAAAAACCATCGGATTAATATCTGTAGATCCCTCAAAAAGAAAAACAGGGGGTGCTTTATTAGGCGATAGAATCCGAATGAATGCTATCAACAATCCTCGTGTTTACATGCGTTCATTGGCAACACGTCAATCCAATTTAGCACTTTCAAAATATGTTGCCGATGCTATTCAAGTGTTAAAAGCAGCAAATTATGATATCATCATTTTGGAAACTTCAGGAATCGGACAGTCAGACACTGAAATTATGGATCATTCCGATGTTTCTTTATATGTAATGACACCCGAATTTGGAGCGGCAACTCAATTGGAAAAAATTGACATGCTTGATTTTGCCGACTTAGTCGCCTTGAATAAATTTGATAAACGCGGTGCGCTTGATGCGGTTCGCGATGTGAAAAAACAGTACCAACGCAATCACAATCTGTGGGATGTAAATCCTGACGACATGCCTGTATTTGGGACTATTGCTTCACAATTCAACGATCCAGGGATGAATACGCTTTATAAAGCTATAATGGATAAAATTGTTGAAAAAACGGAAAGTGATTTGAAATCAACATTCAAAATTACTCGTGAAATGAGCGAGAAAATATTCGTAATTCCGCCACACAGAACCCGTTATTTGTCCGAAATTGCTGAAAACAATCGTAAATATGACGCTGCTTCTGTAACACAACAAAAAGTAGCACAAAAATTATATGGTATTTTCAAAACTATCGAAAGTATTTCTGGAAATATACCAACACTGAATAAATCGGGCATTGAAATTGCAAATATTTCCAATGAAAAATCGGAAGACAAAGTTTTTATTTCTCTATTATTAAACCAATTTGAGAAAGTAAAAATGGATTTAGATCCCTACAATTGGGAAATAATTTTGACTTGGAATGAAAAAGCAGCAAAATATAAAAACCCATTTTATACCTTTAAAGTACGAGATAAGGAAATCAAAATTGCCACACATTCTGAGAGTTTGTCCCACACACAAATTCCAAAAATTGCTTTGCCAAAATACGAAGCTTGGGGCGATATTTTGCGTTGGAACTTACAAGAAAATGTTCCTGGAGAATTTCCATTTACCGCTGGTTTGTACCCATTTAAAAGAGAGGGCGAAGATCCATCCCGAATGTTTGCAGGCGAAGGGGGACCAGAACGAACCAACAAAAGATTTCATTATGTTAGCGCAGGATTACCCGCAAAACGACTTTCAACTGCTTTTGATAGCGTAACTTTATATGGAAATGACCCACACATCCGACCTGATATTTACGGGAAAATCGGAAATGCGGGGGTTTCAATTTGCTGTTTGGACGATGCTAAAAAATTATATTCTGGTTTCGATTTAGTGCATGCTTTAACATCGGTGAGTATGACCATAAATGGGCCTGCACCAATGTTACTAGGCTTTTTTATGAATGCTGCCATTGACCAACAATGTGAATATTACATCAAAGAAAACGGATTAGAAAAAGAAGTTGAAACTAAAATTGCTGTAATTTACAAACAAAAAGGAACCGCAAGACCAAAATATCAAGGCGATTTACCTGAAGGAAATAACGGATTGGGATTACTACTTTTAGGGGTTACCGGTGATTTGGTTTTGCCTTTACCAGTTTATAATGAAATAAAAATCAGAACCCTTTCGCAAGTTCGTGGAACCGTTCAAGCGGATATTTTAAAAGAAGACCAAGCACAAAACACCTGTATTTTTTCTACTGAATTTGCCCTTCGTTTGATGGGGGATGTGCAGGAATATTTTATAAAAAATAACGTAAGAAACTTTTATTCGGTTTCTATTTCGGGCTATCACATTGCCGAAGCAGGGGCAAACCCAATTTCGCAATTGGCATTTACACTTTCTAATGGATTCACTTACGTGGAATATTATCTAAGTCGTGGAATGGACATCAACGATTTTGGACCAAATTTATCTTTCTTTTTCTCGAATGGAATTGATCCTGAATATGCGGTTATCGGTCGTGTGGCACGTAAAATATGGGCGAAAGCCATGAAAAATAAATACGGTGCAAACGAAAGAGCTCAAATGTTAAAATATCATATTCAAACTTCAGGACGTTCATTGCACGCTCAAGAAATTGATTTTAATGACATTCGCACAACGTTGCAAGCATTGTATGCAATTTATGACAATTGTAATTCCTTGCATACCAATGCATACGATGAAGCAATTACTACGCCAACAGAAGAATCGGTGCGTCGCGCAATGGCAATTCAGTTGATTATTAATAAAGAATTGGGCTTGACCAAAAACGAAAATCCAATTCAGGGCGCTTTTATAATTGAGGAATTAACAGATTTAGTTGAAGCTGCAGTTTTAGAAGAATTTGACAGAATTACAGAGCGAGGTGGCGTGCTTGGTGCCATGGAAACGATGTACCAACGCTCAAAAATACAAGAGGAAAGTTTGTATTATGAAACCTTGAAACACACAGGTGAATTTCCAATTATTGGAGTAAATACATTCTTGAGTTCTAAAGGTTCACCAACGGTCATTCCTGCAGAAGTTATCCGTGCAACTGAAGAAGAAAAGCAGTACCAGATTGACATGTTGAATAATTTACACCAATCCAATCAAGATAAAGTAATCCAGTATTTGAGTGATTTACAGGATGCAGCCATTAAAAACGAAAATTTATTTGAGCATTTAATGGAAGCTACAAAAGTATGCTCTTTAGGACAAATAACCAGCGCATTATTTGAAGTTGGCGGTCAGTATAGACGCAATATGTAAGCAGAGAACCACTTTTTGCAAAGCAAAAAGTGAGTGAATCGCTTATCCCGCATTTAGCGGGATCTTTATCTTTATTGCTTTTAGCAACGCAAAAAGTAAGTGAATGGCTCTCCCGCTTTTTAGCGGGATTTTTTTTATACTATTTTCTCTAATTTCAAATACCCAATATGCAATTCGTCTTCAAAATCCGTTTCAGTTTTTGAAATTTTTAAAGCGAATTTTTCTTTTAACACTGGCGAAAGAATATCTGCCACATTAAAAACATCATCTACATCAATTCCAAATTTATCGTCAATGTGCGAAGTCGCCCCTTTAAAACCATAGTGTTTGTAGAAACTTGTGGCTTTTGCTTTTTTTGTGGCTTCCGCCAATGAAGTTCCAGTTGCGAGAATTTTATAGTGATACTCTTCAAATTCATTTTCCTTATAACCACCAAGATTGATGAAGAAGAGTTGAGCAGCATTTGCAACAGCAGCTTCTTTAGAAATGATTTCAATTGAATGTTTGTACACAACAGTAACTTCACGCCAAGCATCAATATGAATTTTTCCTTTGGCTTCTGGCCAGAAAGCTTTCATTTGAGGAACCAATTCGGATAAAGAATTCCCAATTCCAAAAAAAATATCGTGTTGTTCCGTATGCCTTCCTTTTGGTCTACAACCAATCATTATCATGTATAATTTCATAGTTGTAAAAATAAACTATTTAACTAAATTTAATCAAAAAAATATTTGGTTTGATTTTTGAAATAGTACATTTGAATATTAAAATATACAATTATGAAAAAAATAATTTTACTTTTAGCTATTGTTGGAGCATTTGCTTTTCAAGGATGTGCAGGTCCTGAGGGACCACAAGGCGATACTGGCGTAACGGTGGAGGCCGAAGTTTTTGAATTGCGGAATGTCAATTTTAGTTATAGTCCTTCGGAGGGTTATACTATCTATCAAACATTATCTCCTCAAATTTATGCCTCTGATGCCCTATTAATTTATCGATTGTCTGGTACAATTAATTCAACCACCCCTATTTGGCAATTAATTCCAAGAACATTATACTTAACTCAAGGAGAATTGGATTATGATTTTGATTTCAGTAAAGTTGATTTCACAATTTATGCTGGTGGTACATACAATTTAGCCTTAACGCCGTCTTATATTCAAAATCAAACTTTTCGTATAGTGATTATTCCAGGCTATTTTTCGAACAAAAGTAAAATAGTTGATTTTGCAGATTATGACGCTGTAATGAAATTATTTTCCTCCCAAAAAACTACCATAAAGGTGCTTAACTAGTTAGTTTTATATAATTATATCAAAAGGAAATCGAAAGATTTCCTTTTTTGTTTATTTACTGTAAATGTTCAAAACTTCCTTTAAAATTAAGATATATGTAAAAATTAATCAATACACCCCTTAAAAATTATGGGTATGATGTGTTTTAAATTATAAAATAATTATATTTGCACTAAAATAATAGGGGTTTAATCTAAAAATTAATTTTTATGTCAAAATTACGTTTTCAGGCTTTATATGAAGCATCCAACAGAAAGCCAGTTAAGTTCGAAGAAACAGATAGAAAATCAACCATTTTTGGTTCAAATGTTTTTAATGACAAAGCAATGCGTCAGTACCTCACATCAGATGCATTCAAAGGAGTTCGTGATGCGGTACAACACGGTACAAAAATTGACAGAAAATTAGCAGATTATATCGCTATGGGAATGAAAGAATGGGCGCTTTCAAAAGGAGTAACTCATTATACACATTGGTTTCAGCCATTGACTGGAACTACTGCAGAAAAGCATGATGCATTTTTTGAAACTTCTTATGATGGTAGTGATCCAGTAGAAAAATTTGGTGGTGGACAATTAGTACAGCAAGAACCAGACGCTTCAAGTTTTCCAAATGGTGGAATCAGAAATACTTTTGAAGCTAGAGGTTACACCGCTTGGGATCCTACATCTCCTGCTTTTATTTACGGAACCACTCTTTGCATCCCTACTGTTTTTATCTCCTACACCGGAGAAGCGCTAGATAATAAAATTCCGCTTTTGAGAGCACTTTCCGCGATAGATGATGCAGCAACTGAAGTGTGTAAATATTTTGATAAAAATGTAAAAAAAGTTACCGCCACTTTAGGTTGGGAACAAGAATATTTTTTAATTGATAAATCGTTGGCAAATTCTCGTCCAGATTTAATGATGACGGGAAGAACCTTATTGGGACACACCTCTGCCAAAGGGCAACAATTAGACGACCACTATTTTGGTTCAATTCCAACTAGAGCCTTGACTTACATGAGAGATTTGGAACAGGAATGTATGTTGCTTGGTATTCCTGTAAAAACGCGCCATAATGAAGTAGCACCAAATCAATTTGAGTTGGCTCCAATATTTGAAGAAACTAATTTAGCGGTAGACCACAATTGTTTGTTAATGGATGTAATGCAAAGAGTAGCTGAACGTCATGACTTTAAAGTATTATTTCACGAAAAACCTTTTAAAGGAGTTAACGGTTCAGGGAAACACAATAACTGGTCTTTAGCAACAGATACAGGCGTTAACTTATTAAGTCCGAGTAAAACTCCAATGAGTAATTTACAGTTTTTGACTTTCTTTATCAACACTATAAAAGCAGTTAACGATTATGAATCATTACTAAGAGGAGCCATTGCAACAGCGAGTAACGATCATAGATTAGGGGCAAATGAGGCTCCGCCAGCAATTATTTCTGTATTTATTGGAGAGCAATTGACTAAAGTTTTAGCAGAATTAGAGGGAGTAACTTCAGGAAAACTTTCGCCAGAAGAGAAAACAGATTTAAAATTAAACGTTGTTGGTAAAATTCCAGATGTTTTGTTAGACAATACCGATAGAAACAGAACCTCTCCATTTGCTTTTACAGGAAATAAATTTGAATTTAGAGCAGTAGGTTCTTCCGCAAATTGTGCCAATGCAATGACAACATTAAACACCATTGTAGCTAAACAATTAAAAGATTTTAAGATTGAAGTAGATGCCTTAATCGAATCCAAAGACATGAAAAAGGATGATGCTATTTTTAATGTCTTAAGAGAATACATTAAAGTATCCAAGAAAATTCTATTCGAAGGAGATGGATATAGTGAAGCCTGGGAAATTGAAGCGGCTAAGAGAGGATTGAGTAATTTTAAGACGACTCCAGAAGCTTTAAAAGCAAGAGCATCAAAACAAGCATTTGAATTGTTTTCTGAAATGAAAATCATGAACCATGTTGAAGTTGAAGCGCGTTACGAAATTGAATTAGAAGAATACACAAAGAAAATTCAAATAGAAGGAAGAGTTTTAGGAGATATTTCGCAAAATCATGTAATTCCAACAGCCATTCGGTACCAAAATACATTAATTGAAAATGTAAAAGGACTGAAAGATATTTTCGGAAAAGACTTTGAAGACATCGCAAAGGAACAAATTATTCTTATTAAAGAAATTTCAGGTCATATTGAAGGAATAAATTCTAAAGTAGAGGAAATGACCAACGAAAGAAAAATTGCTAACAACCTTACAGATGCCCAAGAAATGGCTGAGGCTTATTGTAATAAAGTGAAACCGTATTTTGAAATCATCAGAAACCACTGCGATAAACTTGAATTGCTAGTCGATGATGAAATATGGACTTTGACAAAATACAGAGAATTATTGTTTACCAAGTAATAAACAGGATTCAGATTCACTCCCGACTTTATGATTTTAAAGTCGGGTTTTTTTATGTATAAAATTCATAACTTTGTATTTGTTTCAAAGAACTATTTTATGAAAACTGCCTTTTTTTGGATACTTATCATGTGTTTATCGCTGGAAATTTCGGCACAACAAAAATTTGAGGTTTTTTTCGATTTTAATAAATTCGAGATTAACCCAATAGCAAAAAATTACCTCCTTAATTGGATAGCTAATTCTAAAGAGATAGAAGTTCAAAAAATATATGGCTTTTGCGATTGGAAAGGGACTAATAGTTACAATGATACACTCTCCACGAAACGAGTTCAAGCAGTTTATGAATTTTTGAAAGAAAGAAATGTTTCTATTCGGCAAGACTACGAAACAAGAGGATTTGGTGAAGATTTTGAACAATCTAAAGTGCAGTCGGAAAACAGAAAGGTGAGTATTCTTTTTGGAGTAAAAAAAGTACCAACTCCCAAAACAGCTGAAGCCATAATGCTGGAAGAGTTAAATCTTAAAATTAAAACTTCAAAAGTTGGAGATTTTATTAAGTTAAAAAATATTTATTTCTTTAATAATTCACCAAAATTATTACCGAAATCAAAATCAGTATTGTATGAATTGTTGTGTGTGATGAACGACAATCCCAAACTGAAAATAGAAATTCAAGGTCATATTTGTTGTCAAACAAAACCAGGTTTGTATGATGTCTCTCCTGCTAGAGCCAAAGCAATTTATAATTTTTTAGTGCTAAACGGAATTAACAAAAAACGACTTAGCTATAAAGGTTTTGGTACAACCAAACCTATTCATTCCATACCAGAAAAAACAGAATTAGAAGAAGAGGATAATCGAAGAGTTGAAATTATGATTGTTGAAAATTAGTAATAATAATTGCTAATTCTGAATTCTATTTCCCAACTCATTACCTTATCTTTGCCAAACAACAACCTACAAAAAATGAGTTCAGATACTAGTAAACGGTATGCACTTCGTGGCGTTTCAGCTTCTAAAGAAGACGTTCATAATGCCATTAAGAATATTGATAAAGGTTTATTTCCAAATGCTTTTTGTAAAATAGTTCCAGATTATCTTACTAATGATGAAGATTACTGTCTAATCATGCATGCAGATGGTGCGGGAACAAAATCTTCTTTAGCTTATATGTATTGGAAAGAGACAGGGGATTTGTCGGTTTGGAAAGGCATTGCTCAAGATGCCCTGATAATGAATATTGACGATCTTTTGTGTGTTGGTGCAACTGATAATATTTTACTGTCTTCTACCATTGGAAGAAATAAAAACGTAATCCCATCTGAAGTCATTTCAGCAATAATTAACGGAACAGAAGAACTAATCGCAGAATTGAAAACATTTGGCGTTACGATTCATTCAACTGGTGGCGAAACTGCCGATGTTGGAGATATTGTTAGAACAATTATTGTAGATTCGACGGTAACTGCTCGAATGAAACGCAGTGATGTAATTAACAATGCGATGATTCAACCTGGAGACGTTATTGTTGGTTTAGCTTCTTTTGGTCAAGCCAAATACGAGAAAGAATATAATGGCGGAATGGGAAGTAATGGATTAACATCGGCACGCCATGATGTGTTTAACAGCTATTTGGCTACTAAATATCCTGAGAGTTTTGATGCAGCTGTTCCTACTGATTTAATTTATTCAGGGAAAGTAAAACTGACTGATAAAGTTGAAAATAGTCCAATAGATGCAGGTAAATTAGTGCTTTCGCCTACAAGAACTTATGCTCCAATAATAAAAAAAATACTAGAAAAATATTCGCCAAATTCTATTCACGGTATGGTACATTGTAGTGGTGGGGCTCAAACTAAGGTGCTTCATTTTGTAGAAAAGGTTCATGTCATAAAAGACAATTTATTTCCTATTCCGCCATTGTTTCAATTAATTCAAGAGCAATCAAAAACAGATTGGAAAGAAATGTACCAAGTATTTAATTGTGGTCATCGAATGGAAATATACGTTCCTGAAACAATCGCTAAAGATATTATTGCGATTTCAGAATCATTTGGTGTGGCCGCTCAAATAGTTGGTAGAGTAGAAGCTGCAGATGAAAAAAAACTCACCATTACCAGTGAATATGGAGTGTTCGAGTATTAAGAGGCATTTTATTCTTTAAGTTTTTACTTTTTAAATCAGAGCGTATGTACGAATTAGTATTTTGGAATTACCAAGAGGGGATTTATTTAAATAACCACTTAGTTTATGAAGCTATTCTTGAGAAACAACAAATAGAAGGTTTAGAAGAACTCCCTACAACTGTTATTATTAACCGTATTGCTTCTTTATTTTCAACTTGGGAGCGTGTTGATGAAAATAGTTGGAAAAACATCCATGGTCCCGGAGCATTCCACATTCAAAGTACTTCTCAAAGTATAAAAATTGATTGCTACGGAACTGAAGGCAAAACAATGGATCATCTTGTAAATGCACTCGAAGAATTCAAATGCCTATTATATGATCCTCAAATACCAGAGCGTTACGACGGGATATAAAAATATATTCTATTCAGATAGAAAATTATTTTTTCAAAACGATAAAACCTGTATTTAAATTGAACAAATTCCAATTTAAATGTTCAAGAAGTATTCAATTTACCTACTATTTTATTAAATAAATTAACGGATTAATGAAAAATGGGCTTTAAATTGTTCTTTTTTTGAAAGTTCAATATAGTCAACGGTAAACCAATAATCCGTTGCTGGCATTGGAAGACCATTATAAGTACCGTCCCATCCTGGACCAGAAGGATTGATTTGCTTGATGAATTTTCCATATCGATCATAAATTTGAATAACTGATTTTGGTTGATTTTTTAATTCGCTTATGTTCCAAATATCATGAAATCCGTCGCCATTTGGCGTAAAGTAATGAGGATAATTTACAATTTGTACGGATAGTTTTTTTACGCCACAGCCTTTTTTATCACGAACCCAAATTTCATGAATCCCCAAGGTAAGATTAGTAAACTCATTGTAATCTTGATAAGGGTTTGAATCCAATTTATATTCATAATTTCCTATCGGAAGTACAGCAACCACCAAAGTTTGAACATCAGAAAAATAACTTGTCACAGTTGCAGAAATTTCGAAAGGAGGATAAAAAGTTGCTATAGTTGCGGTTGCGGTAGCCGAACAAAAAGTAGTATTATTGGTAACGGTGACCGAATAATCACCAGGTAAACTAGCTAAGTAACTATTCCCGTTTTGACCAATTATTGTTCCCGTTGAATTTGACCAAACAAAAGTATTGGACATTGAATTTAATTGAGTTAACAATTTATAAACACCAAGGGAAGCACCCGCTTCATCAATGCAGATGTAACCGTCTTGCGGGAGCGTAATTATTGGTAATGAACTTACTTTTATAACACCATCGTAAAACGCATTGGGTGAACAGCCCCCAGATGTGGTGATGGTATAATCAAATGTTCCTGTTATAGTTGGAGTTCCCGAAATGGTAAAAATGCCATTAGAATAGTTTGCACTGACCCCTGTTGGTAGTGTGCCCATCGTAATAGAAGCATTGGTAGCTAAACCTCCTATAGTAAAGTTAATAGGTGTTATGCTTGAATTAATACAAATTGGGGGTATAACTGTAGTTAGTGTTATTGTTGGTAATGGATTAATCGTTATTGGAAAAGTAAAACTTTCTGCATTTTGACAAATTGCTATATTTTCTTGGAGCGAATAAGTAATCAAATAATTACCAGGAATACTGTTGGCTAAATCAATTGTTCCCGTAGTTGGAGAAATACTTAAACCAACTGTTGAAGAAAATAGTCCCCCAGTTGTAAATCCATTTGCGACAAAAGGGATTGGATTATTCTCATTTATACAAATCGGAGTAGCATACGAAAATTCAGTAATTGAAGGAAGCGCTACCGACAAATCAAAGTCGGAAATGGCAAAACATCCAGTCACATTATTGCTCAATCGAATAAAAATTTGTTGTGGGTTAACTGTATTTTGAAAATTTGATACGTTGGTAATTGGAGCAATATTGGCAACAGCATTACTATAATTTGTAAAAAATTGTACACTGACATTGGTTTGACTTCCTATGGCTAAATTAATGTTAGGGGTGAGGTCAAAAATGGCTGTTTCTAGTAGATTTGGCAAACTACATTTTTGAATATCAACACTTGTTACAGGGACAGGCGGTTGATAAAACGTAGCCGTGCCCGTCCAAGCAATTGAAAATGCACTAACTCCAATTGGTCTGTCAATTGCGATATAGTATGTTTCATTGGCCAAAACATCAAGCCATTTTACGTAGCCATTTCCATCCGGACCTGGACCTTCACTCACATCAGTTTCCGTACTATTCATTCCTGTTAAATTATCAGTTTGATTAATCGCTAATGGATTAGTTGTCGAACAACGAATGGCGGTTCCAAGGTTTGAACATTCAACATTTGGTCCAAAAATCCAAAAATCTAAGTCTTCAACAATTGCAGGACTTTGTGGCGTCAAAATAAATCCTAAGGTCCCGCCAGTATTTATTTTGATTTTTAACCAAAGACTATTATTTTCACCACTACTACAAGCATTATCGGCAGATATCTCTTGAATACCAATTCCGTTTGTAGTTAGTCCTGATAAGTTGGCATTTCCACAAATATAAATAGCATCCACACAATCATTTTGCGAGAAACATAAATTAGTAAAACACAATGATACTAAAACAAAAGCGCCGACTTTCATTTTAATATAAAAAGTATTGTAGGAATAGATACTAAAATTCATTTGTAACTACGGATAAAAACACAAATTCAGATTCACATTTTTAATTGTTAATGATCTAAATTTGAGCAAAAGTATTTTTATTTAATATTCCGAAATGTAACAATTTTTTTCTTTTTTTATAGCGAAGGTTAAATTTTTTTAATCATTTTTAATTAAGAATAAAAGTTTTGTTGAATTTATTAGTAATAATTATGACGGTTATCTCTGTTTTTATTGCAATTAGAATTAGATCGAAAGAGAAGTTAAT
>JBIHZQ010000129.1:0-4385 GCA_044231345.1 Flavobacterium sp. | reverse complement strand
GAATTAATCTTTCTGGCACGCCAACAGTAATATTAATGTCGGGTTTACAGGGTTCTGGAAAAACTACATTTTCAGGTAAATTAGCCAATTATTTAAAAAACAAAAAAGGAAAGAAACCACTATTGGTGGCCTGTGACATTTATCGTCCTGCTGCGATTAATCAATTACATGTTTTAGGAGATCAAATAGGAATTGAAGTTTATTCGGAACCAGAGAATAAAAATCCAGTCGAAATTGCTCAAAATGCGGTTAAACATGCCAAAGCAAATGGATTCAATGTAGTTATTGTGGACACCGCTGGTCGATTAGCTATTGATGAAGTAATGATGAAAGAGATAGCATTGGTACACAAAGCAATACAACCACAAGAGACTTTATTTGTGGTTGACGCAATGACAGGTCAAGATGCAGTTAACACCGCAAAGGCATTTAATGACATATTAAACTTTGACGGGGTAATCCTTACTAAATTAGATGGTGATACCCGAGGTGGAGCCGCCATTTCTGTTAAATCGGTAGTCAACAAACCAATTAAGTTTGTAGGAACTGGCGAGAAAATGGAAGCTATTGACGTGTTCTACCCAGAACGAATGGCCGAACGAATTCTAGGCATGGGTGATGTGGTGTCATTAGTAGAAAGAGCTCAAGAACAATTTGATGAGGAAGAAGCTAGGAAATTACAAAAGAAAATCGCCAAAAACGAATTTGGTTTTGACGACTTCTTAACGCAAATCCAACAAGTTAAGAAAATGGGAAATATGAAAGACTTGGTCGGCATGATTCCAGGTGCATCAAAAGCCATGAAAGATGTTGAGATTGAGGACGATGCTTTCAAACATATTGAAGCGATAATTCACTCGATGACGCCCGTTGAAAGAAAAAAGCCAGCTTTGATTGATATGAAACGAAAAACTAGAATTGCGAAAGGTTCTGGTACCAAAATTGAACAAGTCAATCAATTGATGAAACAATTTGAACAGATGAGTAAAATGATGAAAATGATGCAAGGTCCTGGTGGGAAAAACCTAATGAAAATGATGGGCGGTATGCCAGGAGGTATGCCAGGAATGAGATAGTTTTTTATTCGAAAGTCATAAAATGAATTCGAAAGTCAAAAAACCAATAACAAACAAAATTAGTTATTGGTTATTTTTTCCGATTTTTTAGGAACTTAAAACTTGAATTAACAACAACAATAACAATTGCAATAATAATAACCGTTTTGGTTTATTTTTTTTCAGTTCTACCAAGAACTTTAAACTTTAAACTTTAAACTTTACAAACTACAAAAATGCAACTACTAGACGGAAAAAAAACAGCAGAAGATATTAAAGTCGAAATTACGGCTGAGGTTCAAAAGATGAAAGACAATAATGAGAAAGTCCCTCATTTGGCTGCAATTATTGTTGGAAATGACGGGGCTAGTTTGACTTACGTCGGTAGTAAGGTGAAGGCATGTGAGCGTGTTGGTTTTGAATCAACCTTGATAAAAATGCCAAGTACGACATCGGAAACCGAGTTGTTGTTAAAAATTAAAGAGCTTAATGAAAACGATCATATTGATGGATTTATCGTTCAGTTGCCTTTGCCGGAACAAATTGATACCCAGAAAGTTTTAATGGCGGTTGATCCAAGTAAAGATGTGGACGGATTTCATCCTGAAAATTTTGGTAAAATGGCGTTAGATATGACTACATTTATACCTGCGACACCTTATGGAATATTAGAACTATTAGAACGATATAATGTAGAAACCAAAGGAAAACATACCGTTGTTATTGGTCGTAGTCACATCGTAGGTCGTCCAATGAGTATTTTAATGGGGAGAAAAGGATTTCCAGGAAATTCAACAGTAACGCTAACACACAGTTATACCAAAAACATTTCGCAAATTACTACACAAGCTGATATTATTATTACTGCTTTGGGTGTTCCAAATTACCTAAAAGCTGAAATGGTAAAAGACGGTGCCGTAGTAATTGATGTCGGTATTACTCGAGTAGCCGATGAAAATTCAGAGAAAGGGTATTTAATTACAGGTGATGTTGATTTTGTAAATGTCAGTAAAAAAGCGTCTTATATTACCCCAGTTCCTGGAGGCGTTGGTCCAATGACTATTGCAATGTTATTAAAAAATACACTTTTGGCAAGAGAACAAAGAAAGTTAGCCAACAAATAATCAACTGAATATATTTTATTTCGTTACTAATAAAATATTTTTTTTATTTTTATTTTGTAACTCAATTTATATCATTAGCTTTGCATCTCAAAGTACTTTTATTATGAATCAAAAGCATCAAGAAGATCTTTCTCACATACGCTCGATGATGGAGCGTTCCTCAAGATTTATTTCTTTAAGCGGATTGTCTGGCGTGTTTGCGGGAATTTCTGCAATAATAGGAGCGATAGTTTCTATCTACTTACTAGATACAAACGGAATTAATTATTTTGATGACAATCAAAAAACATTCAACAATAATTTAATTACAGAATTATTTGGTGTTTCTTTAGTTGTATTAACTTCAGCTATAACCTTTGGTATGTTTTTTACATTAAGAAAAAGTAAAAAATACAATTTACCTGTATGGACCAATGCTACTAAAAACATGTTGGTTAATTTGGCAATTCCGCTATTCGTTGGTGGAGTTTTTTGTGTAGCTCTTATATTCCATGGTGCTTTTGGATTAATAGTTCCAGCTACTTTACTGTTTTATGGTTTGGCATTGATAAACGCTGAGAAATATACTTTATCGGACATTAAATATTTAGGATATTGCGAGTTAATTTTAGGGTGTATTTCCCTTTTTTATATCGGATTGGGACTTGTTTTTTGGGTAATTGGATTTGGTTTTTTACACATAATTTATGGATTAAAAATGTATAAAAAGCACAAATAAGCACCAAGATGGGAATCATTGATCAATTAAACAAAGATTTTGAAAGTCGAGTCAGATTGGGCATTATGTCTATTTTGATTGTCAACGATTGGATTGATTTTACTGAAATGAAAACAATTCTAAATTGTACGGATGGTAATTTAGCCAGTCATTCCTCAGCATTAGAAAGAGCAGGATATATTGAAATTAAGAAAGAATTTGTGGGCAAGAAACCAAAAACATCTTACCGACTAACAAATAATGGACGCTCTGCCTTTAAAGCGCATTTGAGTAGTCTTGAAAAATTAATGAAAACTAATAACTAATTTTTTTACTTTTTTACTTTGAAAAACAAAGTACTTTTAAATTTTATAATTATGAGAAAAGAACATTTTATTTTCGTTTGCAGTGTGGTTTTTACATTATTATTTTACAATGAATCTGTAGGGCTAAATCTTTCATTATTTGGATTGGTAATCCTTGCCTTGATGTATTATTTTTATAGAAAACAATTTAGTGATAATTCCTATTATGTTTTGACTTTTACATCAGTTTTATCTTGTTTGGCTTTTGCGTGGTATGGTGATTTTGTATCTTTTCTAGCTGTATTTATTTCTATTATTTTGTTGCAGTTCAAAATCAATGAACCTAAACTAAAATTATTACTTGCCCTGCCAATTGTATTTATTAATTCAGTTGCTTCTATAGTTAGAATTTTTTATTTTAGTGATTGGCTTCCGGCTAGAAAAACAGAAAACTTTTTTGTCAAAAAACTTATAGCTTATTTTTTGATTCCAGGAATAGTTTTAAGTTTATTCTGTATCATATATTCTTTTGGAAGTGATTCTTTTTCTGGATTATTCTTCAAGTATACGTTGGATTTAAATTTGCGGCAAGCGATTTTTGTGGTAGTTTTAGGATTTTACTTTTCGTTTAGTTTTTGGAATTTTTGGGTTCCTGAAATTATTATTGAAAATAATTCTAAACTGGATAATGATTTTAATGATAAAACGGGAATTCTTCAGGAACCTACCTTTTCATTACTTGATCTTGATGTAAATTTTGAAAGAAAAAGTGGTGAAATTACCCTTTTCTTTTTGAATGGTTTGCTTATTCTTTTTATTGTAATGTATAATTATGAGCAATTTTTTCAAGAAACGAATATCACAACATTGAGTGCTGCAACTCACGAACGAGTAAATGCGGTTGTTTTTTCTATTATTATGGCAGTTGGAGTGGTTCTGTTTTATTTTAAAGGGGGTTTTAATTTTGATGTAAAGGCTAAGCGATTAAAAGTATTAACTAAAATTTGGATACTCTTAAATGGCTTATTAATTCTTAGCACATTTATTAAAAATTTAGAATATGTATTGAATTTTGGTCTAACCTACAAAAGATTAGGTGTTTTCGCTTTCTTGATTTTAGCATTGATAGGATTATATCTTACATTTATTAAAATTTATAAAAAGAAAACAAATGCATTTCTTTTTAATCAAATGTTTTTATGTT
>JBIHZQ010000128.1:0-4464 GCA_044231345.1 Flavobacterium sp. | reverse complement strand
TACCCAATTGTCAGGAATCTTTAGGAAATTCCCCCATAGACTTATTAAATTCTACTCTTGGGGGTGCACTTGGAGCAAACTCTTATGTTGGTTTAGTCACAACCGCTGGACCTTCGACGGCAGTAGCAATTCCTTTTGCTGGAAATTCCTCTGGAAATTTCGTAACAGAAGTTCCTGCGGGTAAAGGAAATTCTGTTACCTATAAAATCGATTTCACTCAACCCATTTCGCTAACAATTGATTATGTATCTACTGCAAATGTGACCGATTTGATTAATTCAAATGCAAATTTCAAAATAAAGTCACCAATAAATAAAACCATTACTGTTGTAAATCCTACCAACCAATTATTAATTGATACCAATTATGACGGTATCTATGAAACTGGTGTTACTCAATTTTCGTCCTTTGAAATTCGATTTCGTTTGAACAGTAGCGTACCATTGGCGGCGGGGACCGGTACTTTTCGTTTTCAATCTAATTTAACTTCTTCATTAAGTATTACTCAAGAAAACTTATCCGATACTTCTAATAATAAAGCTACTTTTTCACTATTTGCTACTTGTTTACCTATAGATTCTGACGGTGATACTATAGTAGACCAATTAGACATTGATTCCGATAATGACGGGATTTTAGATAATTATGAATTACAAAGCCAAAATTTCATAGCTCCATCAAATGTTGATGCAAATCAAAATGGAATGGATGATGTTTATGAAACAAATATTATTGCCTCTGACTTTGATTTAGACGGAATACCCGATTACTTAGACTTAGATTCTGACAATGATGGGATTTACGATGTTTTCGAATCAGGTGCTAATGCTATCGATGCTAACCTAGACGGAAGAATTGATGGAAACTTAACCAATTTCGGCTTAAATGGTTTATTTAATGGTATTGAAACCTCTATTGACAATGGAATAATAAATTACACCATAGCAAATACTGATTCGACTCAATTTGCAAATTATGTAGATCTCGACAGTGACGGGGATGATTGTTTTGATGTAATAGAAGCAGGTTTTTCAGATGGAAATACCGATAATTTTTTAGGAAATAATCCAACTACTACAAATTCAAATGGGATAGTAACCAACGGAAATGATGGCTATACGTTGCCAAATCCTAATTATATTACTATTGCTCCGATAGTCATTATCAATCAACCAACTAATCAAGTGGAATGTGAATTAGAAAATGCTCAATTTAGCATTACCACAAATGCGGTAGATGGATATCAATGGCAAGTTTCTACAGACGGGATGTTATGGATTAATTTAATTAATGATTCTACTTATGCAAATGTACAGACAAATACACTGACAATCAATAGCATATCTCCTTTAATGAATGGCTTTCTATACCGTGTTATGTTAAGTAAAACAGGCAATAGTTGTGGATTAATTTCGGCTCCAGCTTTATTAACCACTTATGCATTGCCAGTAGTGGCGAATAATACGATGGTTCAATGTGACACAGACTTAGATACCATTTCTAACTTCAATTTAACTGTTAATAATAATTTGATTTCTAGTAATTTTAACAACGAAACATTTAGCTATTATACCTCTTTTACTGGTGCTGATGCCGAAAATCCTGCAGAAATGATTACTAATCCATATTCTTTTTCAAATAGTAGCTCGCCAGGAGTAATGCAAGTATGGGTAAGGGTGGTGAATTCAAATAATTGCTATAGAGTGGCTACGCTAACCTTACAAGTTGTGGCAACTAATATTCCGTCAACCTTCACAATTACGGTACCGCCTGTCTGTGATGATTTTCTTGATATTAATGGAAATAACACTACTAATAACGATGATAGAGATGGGATTTCTAGTTTTAATTTTGCATATACCAAAACGATTTTAGAGGGCATGTTACCTGTTGGAAACTACTCTATTAAATATTACAGAAATCAAGCAGATGCTGAGTCGGAATTTGATTCGGCAGGAAATTCATTAGAAATTTCACAAAATTCAGACCCAGCGGCAACAAATACTATTTTTAATTATAGAAATATTGGATATCCAGATGCTCAAAATATTTGGGTAAGAATTGTAAGCGATGTCAATAATGGATGTTACGGTTTAGGACCTTATGTCTCTTTAGTTGTAGAGGCCTTACCATTTGCTTATTCGGTAATCATTCCAAGAGAATGTGATACTGATCAAGATGGTATTTTTAATTTTAATACCTCAACTTTAGAAACAACTTTGTTGCAAGGACAAACGAACGTTTCAGTAACCTATTTTAATTCAGATAATTCACCATTATTGGATTCAAATTCTGTAACAATAACTAGTTTTCCAAACACATTTTCAACTACTTCAAGAATAATAAAAGCCGTTGTTACAAATAATTCTACACTAGGTTGTTTTGACGAAACACTTATTGAATTTATTGTTGATAAATCTCCCGTTGATTTTACTATTTCTTCCGACTTAATTTTAGAATGCGATGACGAAGCAAATCCTTTATTTCAAGACAGTGACTATAATTTTATGAGTTCCTCTGCAATTCATAATGCTATTGCATCGATACAGCCTTCAGGAATGATTATCGAGTACTATGACGAAAATAATATTCTACTTTCCTCTCCATTACCGAATCCATTACCCGTTTCTAATTCTAAAACAATAAAAGTAGTAGTTAAAAACGCAATTAATCCTAGTTGTAAATTAGAAAAAATAATTGAGTTTAAAGTTTTACCTACTCCAAAGATAGAACTTGCACATGTAGAACTTATCTGTTCTAACATCCCAACATTTTTTAAGACTTTAACAGCAGGAATACAAGACGGAAGTTCCGAGAGTGATTATACCTATATCTGGGCGAAAGATGGAGTTACTATCGCAACGGCTAATTCTTCAACTCTCGATGTCAACGAAGAAGGTATTTATAAAGTAAAAGTAACAAATAGTTTAGGTTGTAGTCATATAAGAACAATAGAAGTAATTGCTTCTGAAATCGCTACCCTTTCCCCAGCTACTATTGTAGATTTGATTGATATTTGTAATGTAACCATAAATGCAACTGGTTTAGGGGACTATGTTTATGCATTAGATAACATCAATGGCCCATACCAAATTGGTAGTTTTTTTGATAATGTTTATCCAGGAATTCATCAAGTTTATGTTAAAGATAGTAATGAATGTGGGATTGCAACACAAACTATAGCAGTAGTTGGTGCGCCTCATTTCTTTACTCCAAATGGTGATGGAGTCAATGATACATGGCAAATTCAAGGGGTAAATGCTCAATTTTATGGCAATTCAAAAATTTATATTTTTGATAGATATGGAAAATTATTAAAGCAAATTGGAACTACGGGACTAGGTTGGGATGGAACTTTTAATGGAGAGCCATTACCCGCTTCTGATTATTGGTTTTCATTATTATTAGAGGACGGAAGAAATCTAAAAGGTCATTTTACACTAAAAAGGTAATAAATGATACAAAAACTAGGGATTTCCATTTTTTTAATTTTCTCTATTAATTCAAAAGCACAACTTCCGTCGGTTGCGTCTGGTAATATTGAACGTTTTGAAAATTTTGAATCAAAATTAGTTACTTCAAGAAATATTGACGTCTGGTTGCCTGAAGGTTATTCCTTTAATGAAAAATATGCCGTAATTTATATGCACGATGGGCAAATGCTTTATGACGCATCTATTACTTGGAACAAACAGGCATGGGAAGTAGATGAAGTTGCTGGTAAATTAATTATAGAAAATAAAATTCCTAAATTCATCGTTGTGGGCATTTGGAATAATGGAAAATACCGTCACTCAGAGTTTTTTCCACAAAAAATTATTAAAGACATTCCAGAGCCAACTAATACTATTATTATTGAACAACAATTACAAAATAAGCCGCAATCAGATAATTATTTAAGTTTTATTGTTACCGAATTAAAGCCGTTTATAGATGCTAAATTCTCTACAAAAAAGGATAAGGAAAATACATTCATTGTGGGCTCTAGCATGGGAGGGTTGATTTCATTATATGCCATTTGTGAATATCCAAACGTCTTTGGAAACGCCGCATGTATCTCTACTCACAGCCCAATGGTAATGAAAGAAAATATTAATAACCTTACTGATTCCCATGTTGCTTCAAAATTTAGAAAATATCTTACATCTTACCTACCTGACCCAAAAAGTCATAGAATATATTTTGATTATGGAGATCAAACTTTAGATGCTTTTTATAAAGAATACCAGCAAAAGATTGATACTTTAATGATTGGAAAAGGGTATTCAGAAAATTGGATAACGAGATTCTATCCTGGAAAAGATCATTCAGAAAAATCTTGGAGGGAACGTTTGGAGGGTGTATTTCTTTTTCTATTTAATAAATAAAAAAAGCCACTCTTTCGAATGGCTTTTATGTATAAAATAAATAAAATTAGATTTTGAATCTTTTTCTATCTGTTTCTGTCAAATAAATTTTTCTCAA
>JBIHZQ010000006.1:0-36874 GCA_044231345.1 Flavobacterium sp. | reverse complement strand
GAATTGTTCGATAAACTTTTTGGACCAGGAATGGTGTCTTCTTTAGCTGATTTGAAAGCAAAAATTAAAGAAGATGCCGAAAGTCAATTTGCTCAACAAGCAGAACAAAAATTAATGGCGGATGTTACTGATTTTTTAATTGAAAACACCAAATTTGATTTGCCTTCTGAGTTTCTAATTAAATGGTTGCAAACCGTTGGTGAGAAAAAACTTACTCCAGAAGAAGCAATAGTTGAATACGCTCGTTCAGAAAAAGGGTTGCGTTTTCAATTAATTGAAGGAAAAGCCTTAGCGCAAAGTAATATTCAAATCACGTTTGAAGATTTGAAAGCATTTACAACCAATGCAATCAAACAACAAATGGCTCAATTTGGACAAGCAAATGCATCTGACGAAGAAGTACAAGGAATTGTAGCAAGAGTGCTTTCTAATCAAGAGGAAGTAAAAAAATTGTCGGACCAAGTAGTTGCAGATAAAATGCTACATCTTTTCAAAGAAAAAGCAAACCCAATGACAAAAGAAGTGACCTATCAAGAATTTATTGCCGCTTCATACGGGGAATAATTTTATAAAAATGATTATCTTTGAGCGTTACATCAATTTTTGGTTTAACGCTCTTTTTTTCTGAAATAATTTCAGAACCTTCAAAGTTTTTAATTTATTTAAACGCTAAAATTTTAAAAAAATGAACAACAGTAAAGACCCGAGAGCTTCGTTCGAACAGGCGAAGCAGTTTAAAAAATTTGCAACGAAACATCATGGAGTTAATAGCTTGTACTATGATAAAATCGTAAGCGCAATGACCCCAACGGGAATGACCCCATATATTATCGAAGAACGGCAATTGAATATTTCTCAATTGGATGTTTTTTCTAGATTAATGATGGATAGAATTATTTTTTTAGGTACCGGTATTGATGACCAAATTGCTAACATTGTTCAAGCACAATTATTATTTTTAGAAAGTGCCGATGCCTCAAAAGACATACAAATTTATATCAACTCGCCAGGAGGAAGTGTATATGCTGGTTTAGGAATTTATGATACAATGCAATACATTAAGCCAGACGTAGCAACGATTTGTACAGGAATGGCCGCCTCAATGGGAGCGGTTCTTTTGTGCGCAGGTGCTGATGGAAAACGTTCAGCATTGCCACACTCTAGAGTGATGATTCACCAGCCCTCTGGCGGTGCTCAAGGTGTTGCTACCGATATGGAAATCAACTTGAGAGAAATGTTGAAGTTAAAAGAAGAATTGTATAAAATCATTTCGCAACATTCAGGACAAACCTATGATAAAGTTCACTTGGATAGTGAAAGAGATTATTGGATGATTGCTGAAGAAGCAAAAGCTTACGGAATGATTGACGAAGTGTTGAGAAGATAAATATAAGGTTCAAAGGTTCAAAGGTTAAAGGTTCAGAGTTTCTGCCTTTGCAACTTTGAACCATTGCAACTTTACAACTTAAAAAAAATGGCGAAACAAGTATTAGAATGTTCATTTTGCGGAAGGAAAAAGGCAGAAACCAATTTGTTAATTGCAGGAATTAACGCACACATTTGTGACAAATGTATTGAACAAGCCAATGGTATTGTATTAGAAGAAGTAAAGTCCACCAAGGGAAACCAATCAACCAACGATTTGATTTTGAGAAAACCAAAAGAAATCAGAGCGTTTTTGGACACCTATGTTATTGGTCAAGATCAAACCAAAAAGGTAATGGCAGTAGCAGTTTACAACCATTACAAACGGTTAATGCAACAAGAACTATCAGATGAGGTAGAAATTGAAAAAAGCAATATTATCATGGTGGGGCAAACGGGAACAGGAAAAACCTTGGTCGCCAAAACAATTGCCAAAATGCTCGATGTACCTCTAGCCATTGTTGACGCTACGGTATTAACAGAAGCAGGATATGTAGGGGAAGACGTCGAAAGTATCCTTACACGACTGCTACAAGCCGCCGATTATGATGTTCTAAAGGCCGAAAGAGGAATCGTATTCATTGACGAAATTGACAAAATCTCAAGAAAAGGAGACAATCCCTCAATTACACGTGATGTTTCAGGCGAAGGCGTGCAACAAGCATTACTCAAATTGTTAGAAGGAACCGTCGTAAATGTACCACCAAAAGGAGGGCGAAAACACCCAGACCAAAAGTTTGTAGAAGTCAATACCCAAAATATTTTGTTTATTGCCGGAGGTGCTTTTGACGGGATTGAACGAATTATTTCAAAAAGATTGAACCGTCAAGCCGTAGGATACAGCACTTCAAAAAATGCCGACCACATCAACAAAGACAATTTACTGCAATACATTATCCCTAAAGACATCAAAGATTTTGGATTGATTCCAGAAATTATAGGTCGTTTACCGGTTTTAACTCACATGGATCCTCTAGATAAAGAAACCTTGAGAGCCATATTAACAGAGCCTAAAAATGCCCTAATCAAACAATATCAAAAATTATTTTTGATGGATGATGTGGTGTTTACAATCTCAGATGAGGCGCTCGATTTCATCGTTGATAAAGCTCTAGAATATAAATTAGGCGCTCGTGGATTGCGTTCATTATGCGAAGCCATCCTTACCGATGCCATGTATGATTTGCCAAGTTCCGATGAAAAAGTTCTAGAAATTGATAAAGTATATGCGGAACACACACTCAGTAAAAATTTATTGAAGCGCCTAGAAATAGCGTCTTAGTAAACATTTTATAAAATAAAAATCCCGTTTAGTTTCATTGCTAAACGGGATTTTTTTCTTTTGGAGCCCACCTTTGGATTTTACCTCACGATTCCTCCCGCCATTCGCTGTATCTCTTGTGGCGAAAACCGCCACAACAGGATGCCACTGCTGTCGGGGCTATAAATTATGTTTTGTTTTTGATAATAAACTTTCCATTGATAGTGCCATATGAAGGATTCGCATCAGGGAAAGGTATTTTTCGCTTAGCAATATATGTTTTTTAACAGTTAAATAAAGCATTACATCCCTTTCAATTCTTCTAAATAATCCCTTTGATTCGATAATCTCGGAATTTTGTGCTGACCTCCTAATTTTCCTTTTCCTTTTAGCCAATCATAAAATAGTTTTGGTCGCGCCACATTCAGTACCAGTGGATTCAATGTCATGTTATTGTATCGTTTGGCTTCGTAATCTGAGTTGAGACTTTGCAAAGTTTCATCTAATAGTTGAGCAAATTTTGCTACATCAATTGGGTCGTTCTTAAATTCAATCATCCATTCATGTGCCCCTTTTTCCTTATCTTTCATGAAAATAGGAGCTACTGTATAATCCACCACTTCCGTATTAGTAATTTGGCAGGTTTTAGCAATTGCACTATCGGTATTTTCTACCATGAGTTCTTCGCCAAAAACATTAATGTGATGTTTTGTTCTTCCTGTTACTCTAATTCGATAGGGATGAAGCGATGTAAACCGAACCGTATCGCCAATAATATAGCGCCACAAACCAGAATTGGTGGTAATCACAATGGCATAATTTTTTGAAAGTTCTACTCCAAATAATGGAATTATTTGTTGATTGGGTGTCCCAAAAGTTTCCATCGGTATGAATTCATAGAAAATACCATAATCAAGCATTAATAATAAATCATTGGAGTGATTCAAATCTTGGATGGCAAAAAAACCTTCAGAGGCATTATAGATTTCATAATATTTGAAATCAGTTTTCGGAATGATTTTCTGATATTGCTCACGGTACGGATCAAAACTAACGCCTCCATGAAAATACACCTCGAGATTTGGCCAAATTTCCGTCAAGTTACCTTTTCCAGTTTCGTCAATTATTTTATTCAAAAGCACTAACATCCAAGAAGGTACTCCTGCAAAACTAGTGACGTTTTCGTTTTTTGTTTCGGTAATGATGGCCGCAATTTTAGCTTCCCATTCACTCATCAATGAGATTTTGTTACTTGGGGTACTACTGAATTCCGCCCAAATAGGCATGTTCTCAATCAGTATAGCCGATAAGTCACCAAAAAAAGTTTGGTTGGCTTCATGGATTTGTGAACTTCCACCGAGTCGTAAACTTTTCCCTAAAAACAGTTCCGAATTTTCATTATTATTCAAATACAAACACAACAAATCTTTACTTCCTTTGTAATGACAATCTTCTAAAGCTTCATTACTTACGGGGATGAATTTGCTTTTTGCATTGGTAGTTCCGCTGGATTTTGCAAACCATTTTATGGGTGTATTCCAAAAAATATTTGGTTCCCCATTTCGCGCACGGTCAATCATTGGAGCGAGGTCTTCGTAGGTTGCTATCGGAAACCGTTCAGCAAAAGTAGCATAAGATTTGATTGTAGTAGCCTCATAATGTTTGCCGATTTCAGTATTCTCAGCCGCCCGAAGCAAATTCATCAATACTTCTTCTTGTACTTCGTTTGGGTATTTTAAAAACAGTTCAATTTGATGAATCCGTTGTTTCAAAACCCAAGAGGCGAAAGAATTGATGATTGGTAATGGCATTTTTTCAGTTATGAATTATGAGTTGTACATTTGGAATTATAACTTTACCAAAAATAACATTTTTTGTCGAACTTTGAACTTTTAACCAAAAACTTTAAACGGAATGACCTACGAAGGGGTTTTAACCAAAATGCAAACGGAATTTAAAAATCCGATTCAATATTATTTAATTTTTGAAAACAACTTTCTAAATATCAATCAGTTATTAGGGAAGAAAATTGAAATTTCATTGGTGGGTTATCAATGTTTAAATTGCGGTAAAAAGAAAAAAATCTTCCGACAGGGTTTTTGTTATGATTGCTTTTATAGTAGTCCGGCTGTTGGAGATTGGATTATGAAACCAGAATTGAGTACTGCTCATCTCGGAATTGAAGATCGTGATTTGGCCTATGAAGAAAAGGTACAGTTGCAACCGCATATTGTCTATTTGGCATTGTCAGGAGAAATCAAAGTGGGGGTAACTAGGAAAACGCAAGTTCCAACACGATGGATTGACCAAGGTGCCACAGAGGCGATTCCGATAGTTGAAGTTCCAAATCGGTATTTAGCAGGAATCACAGAGGCCGCGTTAAAAAACTATTTTGCTGACAAAACTAACTGGAGAAAAATGCTTCAAAATAATTCTGATCACGCTGATTTGCTTTTAGAGAGAAGTAGATTGGAGAACCTAATTCCAGAAGAAGTGAGAAGTTATTTTCATCCTGAAAAAAATGATTTGTTTGAACTACATTATCCAGTACTTCAATATCCTCAAAAAATTACCAGTTTAAACTTAGAGAAAACTCCAAATTTTTCTGGCATATTAACTGGTATAAAAGGACAGTACCTCATTTTTGAAGACGGAACCGTTTTTAATATTCGAACTTTTGAAGGATATTTGGTAAAAATTACTTTTTAAATCAATTTCATGACTAGTAGAAATAAGTAACAAGATGTCCTTTTATAGTGGCTTATTTAATGTTGATTTCAAATGGAATTCGAGTTTGTATCCCTTTTTGAGATTTCGTGCTTTTAATCTTTTCTAATATCAAATAGTTTTCTTCTCCAATTTCTCTGCGGATTACGTTTTGGCTAGATTCTAAAAATGGAATCCCAAGATTTCCAATCAAGTCTTGAAGATTTTTTTCATATTCAGGAAAACTTTGGGTCCGGTATTGCTTGATTTTAGCTAAACTTGCCGCATGATTTAGTGCTGCGTCCAGTCCTCCAATCCGGTCAATTAACCCGATGATTAGCGCTTCGGAACCTGACCAAACTCGTCCCTGAGCAATTTTATCGACTTCCTCAATAGACATTTTTCTTCCTGTTGCCACCCGTTGAACAAAGGTGGTATAAATGCGCTCTACACTTTCTTGTGTAACACGTTTGAACTTTTCATCGATAGGCAGGAACAAACTATAATCTGCTGAATTTTCGTGAGTTTTAACTTGTTCAGCATGAATACCAATTTTTTGACTTAGCGAAGCAAGATTTGGTAACGTTCCAAACACACCAATCGAGCCAGTTATTGTATTCGGTTCGGCAAAAATAGTTGAAGCATTACAGGCAATATAGTATCCTCCCGATGCGGCATAATTACCCATTGAAACTACTACAGGCTTGATTTTTTTTGTAAGTTCAATTTCTCTCCAGATTAATTCAGAGGTTAAAGCGTTCCCGCCAGGACTATCAATTCGAAGCACAATTGCTTTGGTGTTTTTGTTGTCTCGCGCCTCTTTCAAGGAACGACGCATAGAGATTTCCCCTATGGTATTTAAATTGCCTTCGCCGCTTCCAATTTCGCCTTGAGCAAAAATAATAGCAATTTTATTTTTTGTGTCTGTTTTTTTAGCAGTTGTAGCAACATTTACCGAATAGTCTAAAACACTAATGGTTGTGTAATCTTCATTTGATTTTTGATTCAACTTGGTCTTAATCGCTTTGTGATACTCATCTTCATAAGCGATCTTATCAATTAACTTTCTAGATAATGCCATTTCAGGAGTTCTTGCTAAGAGATCATTTGCAATTGAATTTAATTCGGCACAACTTATTTTTCTGCTTTTTGATATATCGGCTGCCATTGAATTCCAAACTGAATTTAAAAGGGAGAGTAATTGCTCTTTATTGGAGTCACTCATTTTATTTTCTAAAAATGGTTCTACCGCACTTTTGTATTTTCCATGGCGAATTACTTCCATTTTAACTCCAGATTTTTCTTGTAAATCCTTAAAGAATAAAACCTCTGAAGACAATCCTTTGAATTCTAATTCTCCAAATGGATTGAGATAAATGGAGTCAGCAACGGAGTTTAAATAGTATTCTTTTTGAGTCAACGTAGTGGCGTAGGCGACTACAAACTTTTTCGACTTTTTAAAATCTTCTATGGCATCTCTTAACGCCTTGTATTGTGCCATCCCTAAAGTTGAGGACGAGTTCAAAATAGATATCCCTTTAATGTCAGCATCTGTTTTTGCATGTTTAATCGCAAACAAGACCTCTGAGAGTCCGTTATGATTCACTTCGTAATAATCGAAATCTGTATAATTGTATTTTCCAGCATAATCATTTTGAATTTCAGAAAGATTCAATTCAATCACTGAATTTTTTTCTACAGAAATAGTTTCTTTAGTGCCGCTAAACAAAACTCCTAGTAGGAATAGCCCAAAGAACAAAACCATAAAAAAAATAAATAACCCAACAAGGGTGGCTAAAACATTGCTTAAAAATTTCATTCTAAAAAATTTAATTAGTAACGATTGGTCGTGCTTACAAAATTATTTATTAACAGACTTTGCAAATATACTTCTATTCTAAAATTCTTTTGTTAATTTGTGGTTAATATGAAATATCAAAATCAGGTTGTTTTATCATTGGGGAGTAATCAAGGCGATAGACATAGTACTATTCAGTCTAGTATTGATTTTATTCATGCTGAAATTGGCACCGTAATTAAAGTTTCCAATATATATGAAACTCCTTCCTGGGGATTTAGCAGCGACCCGTTTTATAATGCCGCGGTACTCATACATACCATTAAAACACCGAGCCAAATTTGGTTGTTAATTCAACATATTGAAAAAAAGTTGGGACGTGTTAGAAGTGAAGAATTAGGATACCAGCCACGAAGTATTGATATTGACATAATTAGTTTTAATGAGGAAGTAATTTATTCTGATGAATTACAAATTCCGCACCCTCAAATGCAAAACAGGTTGTTTGTGTTGTTGCCAATGCTTGACCTGGAGCTTGATTATGTTCATCCAATTATGAAAAGCACGCTTCCTGAATTGTTGCAAAACTGTACGGATACCAGTCACTATAATAGCATTGGAATTTTACAGTTTCCATTAGAAAATTTAGATTTTGAAAACTTTAATTACATTGCCATAGAAGGAAATATTGGGGCAGGGAAAACAACTTTGGCTACCAAAATTGCAGAAGATTTTAATGCAAAAACTGTTTTAGAACGATTTGCTGACAATCCTTTTTTGCCAAAATTTTACAAAGACCAAAGTCGTTATGCTTTTTCATTAGAAATGTCTTTTCTTGCGGATCGATACCAACAAATTTCCGATGATTTAGCTCAATTTGATTTATTTAAAGATTTTGTAATTGGAGATTATCATATTTTCAAATCATTAATTTTTGCAAAAGTTACTGTAACCGAAGATGAGTTTCGTTTGTACAGAAAACTTTTCGAAATTATTTATAGAGAAATGCCAAAGCCAGATTTGTATGTTTATTTGTATCAAAATACCGACCGGTTACTGGACAATATTAAGTTGCGTGGTCGCGCCTACGAACAAGAGATTCCCTCGGATTATTTGGAAAAAATTAATCAAGGATACTTAGATTACATAAAATCTCAGGACGATTTAGCCATATTAATTATAGATGTAACTGACCTTGATTTCGTGTACAATCAATCCGATTATATTTACATATTGAAGGAAATTCAAAAAAAGATTAATCAATTGAGAAGTGCTTAATTATCGAATTGATTAGTTTATTTTTTAGTAATTTGTTTAAAAAATTCCCACACGACAATTCCTGCACTTACCGCAATATTTAAAGAGTGTTTTGTGCCTAATTGGGGTATTTCTATCACTCCATCACAAAGTTCAATTGCGTTTTGTGAAACTCCAAAAACTTCATTTCCAAATACTAATGCATACTTCTTAGTAGCATCTACTGAATAGGTTTCTAAAAAAAATGAATTTTCAACTTGTTCAACAGCCAACACAGTTGTTTTTTGTCCTTTTAAACTCGAAATTACTTCTACAATGTTTTCGTGATATTCCCACTCAACTGTTTCAGTTGCGCCAAGTGCTGTTTTGTGAATTTCTTTATTGGGAGGTGTAGCGGTAATACCACATAAATAAATTTTTTCTATTAAAAAAGCATCACCTGTTCGAAATACAGAACCAATATTATTTAAACTACGAATATCATCTAAAATAATAGTGATGGGAGTTTTTTTTGCAATTTTGAAATCGGCAATAGATTTTCGTTCTAACTCGATATTTTCTAATTTTCTCATTGATTATCATTAAAAGTCATAAAAAAAGCTTCCTATTTATTAAACAGGAAGCTCTATTGTTTTAATTTTATTACTCTAGCTTTTTGGGGTAGCAGCAGGAGCTGGATCAGCTAATACAGTTCCTTTAATAGTCAATACTTTTGTAGGCTGACCTTCTGCATTAGAGGTAATTGTTACCGTTTTTGTAAAAGGACCCACTCTGTCAGTAGCATATTTTACACCTATAACACCTTTTGCACCTGGAGCAATTGGTTCTTTCGGAGTCGTAGGAACCGTACAACCACATGAACCTTGAGCATTAGTGATTACTAATGGTTTTGTTCCATTGTTTACAAACACAAACTCTCTTTTTCCATCAGAATTATGTGCAATAGTTCCGTAGTCAATGGTTTCTTTTTCGAAAACTATTCCTGCGCCATCATTTTTTATTACTTCAGTTCCATTCTTTGCAGCTACTTTTAAAGTTTGTGCTTGGGTTGCAGTAGTACTGATAAATGCTAAGGCAACTAATAATACTATTTTTTTCATTATTATAATAAATTAAATTTAAAAAGCAAATTTATACAAATTTTGAAGAGAAAAATAGAAATCTTTCTTAAAATTAAATTAATTTTCAAATGAGTTATATTCATAATAATATTTTAAATTCGCTGAAACAAATTATTAATACCGAATAAATTAAAGTGGCTGCTAAAGAACCTATTATCAAAGAAACCCCATTAATGAAACAATATAACGAAATCAAGCGGAAGTATCCAGACGCATGTTTATTGTTTAGAGTTGGGGATTTTTATGAAACTTTTGGTGAAGATGCCATACGCGCTTCCAAAATATTAGGAATTGTACTTACAAAGCGGGGAGCAGGTTCTGCAACAGAAACAGCTTTGGCTGGATTTCCTCATCATTCTTTAAACACCTATTTACCTAAATTGGTTAAAGCTGGACTTCGTGTTGCAATTTGTGACCAATTGGAAGATCCAAAAATGACTAAAACTATAGTTAAAAGAGGGGTTACCGAATTAGTAACTCCTGGTGTTTCAATGAACGATGAAGTACTACAGTCGAAGTCAAATAATTTTTTAGCATCAATTTATTTTGGAAAAAAAACACTTGGCGTCTCGTTTTTAGACATTTCCACTGGTGAGTTTTTAACTGCTCAAGGGAATGTTGAATATATTGATAAACTGCTCCAAAATTTTAACCCAAGTGAAGTTTTGATTCCAAAAAACAATAAAAATGATTTTAAAGTTTCATTTGGAGAAGAGTTTCATAATTTTTATTTAGAAGATTGGGTTTTTAAAGCAGATTATGCATTTGAAACATTGACCAAACATTTTCAAGTGGTTTCGTTAAAAGGATTTGGAATTGAAGAATTATCTGAGGGAATTATTGCTGCGGGTGCAATATTATATTACTTATCAGAAACTCAACACAACAGAGTTCAGCACATTACTTCCATTCAACGTATTGCAGAAGACGCTTACGTTTGGATGGATCGTTTTACAATTCGTAATCTAGAGTTATATCATAGTTATAATCCAAATGCGGTTACGCTCCTCGATGTTATAGATCGGACACTATCCCCAATGGGAGGACGTTTATTGAAACGATGGATGGCGTTACCGCTGAAAGACGCCAATAAAATTAGAAGCAGGCATCAGGTTGTTGCCTATTTACAATCAAATCAAGAAGTGTTAAAGAGCATCCAAAATCAGATAAAACAAATAGCCGATTTGGAGCGATTAATTTCAAAAATTGCCGCTGGAAAAGTTACTCCAAGAGAAGTTGTTTATCTAAAAGAATCTCTTGATGCAATAATTCCTATAAAAAAAGTGGCGTTAGAAAGCCCACAAGAAGCAGTTCGAGTAATTGGAGATAGTTTGCACAGTTGTGACTTGTTGCGTGAAAAAATAAATACCACTTTAAATCAAGATGCTCCGGTATCTATTACTAAAGGGAATGCCATCGCAAAGGGGATTAATTCCGATTTAGATGAGTTACGGATTATTTCTACTTCTGGAAAAGAATATTTGGAAGCAATTGAAAGTAGAGAATCTGAGCGAACAGGCATTGCCTCATTGAAAATTTCATTTAACAATGTTTTTGGATATTATATTGAAGTTAGAAACACCCACAAAGATAAAGTGCCTAGCGAGTGGATTAGAAAACAAACATTAGTTAATGCGGAGCGTTATATCACTGAAGAATTAAAAGAATACGAATCAAAAATATTAGGAGCCGAAGAAAAAATTCATAAACTTGAAACTGAACTCTTCGAACAATTAGTAATTTGGATAGGGACTTATATCAAACCCGTTCAGTTAAATGCAAATTTAGTAGCTCAGTTAGATTGTCTAACTTCATTTAGTCAATTAGCCATAGAAAACAAGTATGTCTGTCCTGAAATTGATGAATCCTTTGAATTAGAAATCTGTAATGGCAGACATCCTGTAATTGAAAAGCAATTGCCAATAGGTGTTCCATACATTTCAAATGACGTTTTTTTAAATCAAGAAACGCAACAGTTGATTATGATTACGGGGCCTAATATGTCAGGAAAATCAGCTATTTTGAGACAAACAGCTTTAATAGTATTGTTGGCCCAAATGGGTAGTTTTGTTCCAGCGGAAAGCGTAAGAATGGGAATTATTGACAAAATATTTACTAGAGTAGGTGCGTCAGATAATATTTCTATGGGCGAATCTACTTTTATGGTTGAAATGAATGAGACTGCTTCCATATTAAATAATATTTCGGAAAGAAGTTTGGTTTTATTAGATGAAATTGGCCGTGGAACCAGCACTTATGATGGTATTTCAATCGCTTGGGCTATTGCCGAATTTTTGCATGAACACCCTTCAAAGCCAAAGACACTATTCGCAACCCATTACCATGAGTTAAATGAAATGAGTGAAATGTTGTCAAGGATTCAAAATTATAATGTTGCAGTGAAAGAACTTAAGGATACCGTTCTATTTGTAAGAAAACTAGTAAAAGGAGGAAGTGCTCATAGTTTTGGAATTCATGTAGCAAAAATGGCGGGAATGCCACAGACAGTAATTCTAAAAGCTCAAAAATTATTAAAAAAATTAGAAAAAGACCATTCAAGTGAGGCGTTAAACGGAACTATTGCTGGAAAAGAGCAAATACAAATGAGTTTTTTTAATTTAGATGACCCTTTGTTAGAGGAAATTAAAGAGGAAATAATAAATTTAGACATCAACACCTTAACACCAATCGAAGCAATGATGAAATTAAATGAAATTAAGCGAATGCTCACTAAAAAATAATATTATTTACATAAATAATAGGATATCAGAAGGTTAAATTTCCAAAAAGTATTTTTTGTTAAAAAGAGTTGTATTATTCAATATTTGTATTAAATTTGCCACCGCAATCTAGTTCAACTAACAGCTTTGACGATTAAAGTTAATGCGTTTACAGAACATGTAGAGTAGTCGTTTATTTAAATGCGAAAATAGCTCAGTTGGTAGAGCGCGACCTTGCCAAGGTCGAGGTCGCGGGTTCGAGCCCCGTTTTTCGCTCAAAAATATAATGCTCGGATGGTGAAATTGGTAGACACGCTGGACTTAAAATCCAGTGAACAGCAATGTTCGTGCGGGTTCAAGTCCCGCTCTGAGTACTAAAAAGCTTCAAACTTTGTTTGAAGCTTTTTTTTTATTAGAATTATAAAAAATATATGGGAGCATTTGTAATAAGCAAAAAAAATAACGGACTCTATCAATTTGCTTTTACTTCGAGAAAGGGAAAAATAATTGGGACAAGTTTATATTTTGAAACACTTGCTGATTGTGAAACTACAATTGAATTATTAAAACTCAACTATGAAGCTCTTGCTTTATTAATTAGTAAAGCAACCAATGGCAAGGTTTTTTTTAAACTGATATTGAACGATCAATCTTTATTTGTTAGTAGAAAGTACACCACTCATTCCAGAATGCAAAAAGGGATTGACGAGTGTACTATTTCAGTTTTTGGTGCGGATGTACTAGATTTTACTGGAAATCAAATTTTTTTATAAGTACTCTTTAATGGTAATAGTGTAGGACCACTGTGCATAAAAATAATATAAAAAAAAACCATCTCAATGTGTGAGATGGTTTTAAAATTTTTAGAAATAGTTTCTAATTATTTTGCAGCTGGAGCTTCAGCAGCAGGTGCAGCAGCGTCAGCAGCTGGAGCCTCAACAGCTGGTGAATCAACAACAGCAGGAGCTTCTTCAACAGCAGGAGCTTCAACAGCAGGAGCTTCTTCAGCAGGAGCTTCAGCTTGTTTACAAGATACTACAGTTAATGCAGCGATAATAGCGAAACTTAAAAATACTTTTTTCATCTTAGTTAAATATAAAAGGTTAATTATTAATTCGAAGCAAAGATATAAATTTTTTAATAGGTAAAAATTATTTTTATAAAATTTTTAAAAAAAATATTTTTGCAACTCTAATTCATTTAACAAATAGCATGCCAAAAGTTAATTTCGTCCTAAAATTAGTTACTTAATCTTTTTATTTCTTTTTTTCTTTGGATGTACTAAGCTTATTTCGGAGATAATATTTTTTGCACCCGCATATTTATCAATTATGAATAAAACATAACGAATATCTACCATAACATTTCTGCAAATGCTTGGATCGTAATAAATATCACTCATTGTTCCTTCCCAAACTCTATCAAAATTTAGCCCAATTAGGTTCCCTTTAGCATCGATTGCAGGACTTCCAGAATTTCCACCGGTAGTATGATTAGTTCCAATAAAACAAACTGGCATTTTACCATTTTCACTATATTCACCATAATCCTTCTTTTTATACAAGTCAATTAATTTAGCTGGAACATCAAATTCATAGTCGCCAGGAATGTATTTTTCCATAGCGCCATCTAAATAGGTTACGGGTGTATATAAGGTAGCGTCTTTTGGAGCATATCCTTTCACTTTTCCATAGGTAACTCTCAAAGTACTATTGGCATCTGGAAACATTCGGGGGTCTTTATTTACCTCTAATTGCGCTTTTATATAGGTACGTTGTAAGGCGGTAATTTTCAAATTGATTTCATTGTATTTAGGGGCAACATCTGTTAAGTACTTATCTGCCATGTTTTTGATTAAAATAAAGCCTTTGTCCGCATTTAAATTAGCTAAAACGGTTTTCGAATCTCCAGAAAGAATTTCTTTTAGGCTATTGTAATCAACCAATTTAGATTGTCCATAAATTTCAGATGATAAATTTTCCGCATTTATATTTAATAAATTCGAAGGCAAAAATTCCTTAGGTGCTTTTGTTGCATACAACTCAATCAATTGCTCAAATACCTTTTTATCTAAATCTGGATTAAAATCTTTGTAAAAATCTTTTAAACTAGTCACTAAACTATTTTTTCTATCGGTAAAAGCTTGTTCTCCTTTCGAATTATAAACTTGTTCTAATTGATACAATTTATAACCAACACTCAACAATTCTGTATTTCTTAAAGCCACTTCTGAAAAATAATCTCTTGCCAAAGCATAAGGAGCAATTTTGGTGTAATTGGTTTCGAAATCCAAAAGTAAATTTCCATATTCGGCTTGTTTTCCGGATGTTATAACTTTTTCCTGAAAGGCAATTTCTTGTTTTTTCTTTATCGAAATAACATCAGATTTTAGAATGCCCTTGGTTTCTCCGATCCATTTTTTCCAATAATTCGCAATACTCGCATATTTAGAAGCATATTGAATTTTGATTGCATTGTCTTTTCGCATAAATCCATCGGCTACCTTCAAAGCATGGTCTCGAATTTCGATTTTTGCAGGATTCAATTCGTTTGCAATTTGCGCAATAGCGACTGAGGGTAAATATTCATTTGTTTTTCCAGGATAGCCAAAAACCAGTGTAAAATCATCTTCTTTTATACCATCTAATGAAATAGGCAAAAAGTGTTTTGGGGTATAAGGAACATTGTCTTTTGAATAACTTGCTGGACGATTGTTTTTGTCGGCATAGATTCGGAATAATGAAAAATCCCCTGTGTGTCTTGGCCAAACCCAGTTATCTGTATCCGAACCAAATTTCCCAATTGCTGATGGTGGTGCACCAACCAATCGAATGTCTTTGAATGTTTCTGTTACAAAAAGCATGTATTGATTGCCTTCATAAAACGTTCGGATTTTGTTTTCTTGCCAACTTTCCTTTGGCAATGAACCACTCAAAGCAGTAATGTTAACTTGAATTTTCTTCTGTTTTTCTGATTCAGAAGTCAAATTTGCGGTCCCTTCTAAAACTTGGGTAGTGACGTCTTCAATTTTCACAATGAATGTTACCACCATTCCTTCATTTGGCAACTCGTCTTCCATTTTGTAGGCCCAAAAACCATTAGTTAAATAATCATGTTCTAAAGACGAATGATTTTGAATAGCATCAAATCCGCAGTGGTGATTCGTTAATAATAAGCCTTTCGGCGAAATAACTTCTGACGTACAGCCTCCATTAAAATGGGGTACTGCATCTTTCAAACTTGATTTATTTACTGAATAAATATCTGAAGCGGTCATCTTCATGCCCAAACTTTTCATTTCTTTTTCGTTCATTCCTTGCAAAAGTGATGGAATCCACATCCCGCCTTGTTGTGCCTGAATTTGAATTACAAAAAATAACAGTAATAGTTTAAAATGTCTCATAGTTAATAATTTAATTCGTTTTTTTTTTGTTTAAATAGTTCAAAACATGAGTCGTTGCCCCTTTGTTCATTTCCACAAAAGTGCTACACATATGCCCTTTTTCATTTCTGATATCTTCGTTTTTAATTAGGGTTTCAAAAGCCTCAAAAAGGGATTCGTTGTCGCTAATAGAAATGCAACCGCCCATATTTACTAGAGCTATGGCTTCTGAAAAATGCGAAAAATTTGGACCGATAACGATTGGAACACCAAAAGTAGCGGGTTCCAAAATATTATGAACCCCAGGATTTCCAAAACCACCGCCTACATAAGCAACATCTGCATAGCTATAAATCTTGGTTAGAATTCCCACCACATCCACAATAAATACGTCGTATTCAGCTAAGGAAGTGCTGCTATTTTCTGTAAATAAAACGGTTTTTTTTGAAATAGAATTTTTTAATTCCTGGATTTGGTCTGCTTGAATATTGTGTGGTGCGATAATAAACTTTAACGGAATAGTAGTCGAATTTATGAAATCTATCAAATGGCTTTCGTCTTTTGGCCAGGAACTCCCAACTACAATTGTCAACGTATTATTTTTAAATTCTGAGATATAATCTAACGTGTTGTCACGTTCTAAAATTGCAGAAACTCTATCAAAACGGGTATCTCCCGAAACGGTTACATTTGATTTTCCTAACTTCAGAACTAATTCTTTTGAAGTGCTATTTTGCACAAAAAAATGTTCAAATGCCTCCAATCCTTTTCTGTAAAACCGGCCATACCACTTGTAAAAAGCTTGGTCTTCTCTAAAAACTCCTGATATTAAATACGTTGGCGTTTCTCTCTTTTTGAGTGCAGCTAAATAATTTGGCCAAAATTCATATTTAATAAAAAATACCATTTCAGGACGAACAATTTCCAAAAACTGCCTAACATTACTTTTGGTGTCTAAAGGCAAATAAACGGTAACGTCTGCAATGCTATTATTTTTTCGAACCTCAAATCCTGATGGCGAAAAAAACGTCAACACAATCAAGTGATTTGGATAGGTGCTTTTTATTTTTTCCATTAATGGCAACCCTTGTTCATATTCTCCCAATGAAGCAGCATGAAACCAAATCATCTTGTCGTAGGCCTTAATTTTTGATTTCAAAATTCCAAATACAGTATTTTGACCTTCTACAAGTAGTTTTATTTTTGGGTTAAAAAGTGCCATTATTTTCAAAACTAATTCTGAAAAAACAGCTAGTAAATTATATATAAAAAACATAGTCCAATTTTTGTGTCGCTAAAATACATCACTTTATAGAATTTTCATTGCTATAACTCATTAAATAACTATTTTTGTATTTCGTTTCAAGAAAAAAAGCTTTTTGAGCCACTTTCTATACCAAATTTTAAACCTATTTATTGATGAAAAAAATTCAAATGGTTGACTTAAAAGGTCAATATGAAAAGATAAAAGATACTGTAAACAACTCCATTCAAGAAGTTTTAGATACCAATACTTATATTAACGGACCCCAAGTTCACCAATTTCAGAAAAATCTAGAAGAATACCTTGATGTAAAACATGTTATTCCTTGTGCAAATGGAACGGATGCGTTGCAAATTGCAATGATGGGTTTGGATTTAAAGCCTGGAGATGAGGTGATTACTGCTGATTTTACTTTTGCTGCAACCGTTGAAGTGATTGCGTTATTGCAATTGACTCCCGTTTTGGTGGATGTGGATTTGGTAAACATGAACATTTCAATCGAAGCAATAAAAAAGGCAATTACCCCAAAAACAAAAGCAATTGTGCCAGTACATTTGTTTGGTCGCGCAGCTAATATGGAAGCAATTATGCAAATTGCAAACGAACATAATTTATTTGTAATTGAAGATAATGCTCAAGCAATTGGAGCCAATTGTGGTTTCTCAGGAGGAGCAAAAAAGAAAGCAGGAACAATAGGTCACGTAGCTTCTACTTCTTTTTTTCCTTCCAAAAATTTAGGATGTTATGGAGATGGAGGAGCAATTTTTACAAACGATGATGCGTTAGCCCATAAATTACGCGGAATCGTGAATCACGGAATGTACGAAAGGTATCACCACGACGTAGTAGGCGTAAATTCACGTTTAGACAGTATTCAAGCAGCCGTTCTCAATGCAAAATTACCCCATTTAGACGACTACAATTCCGCTCGACAAAACGCAGCAAGAAAATATTCAGCGGCTTTTGAAGGACATAAAAACATCATCGCTCCAACTATTTGTGGGGCTTGCGATTGCCACGTCTTTCATCAATATACGTTGCGAATTATTGATGCCGATAGAAATGCATTGATGCAACATCTGTTGGATAACGGAATTCCATGCGCTATTTATTATCCAATTCCGCTGCATTCTCAAAAAGCCTATGCAGATCAACGATACAAAGAAGAGGATTTTCCCGTGACCAATAAATTGGTGAAAGAAGTACTCTCCTTACCAATGCACACCGAATTAGACAACGAACAAATCAAGTTTATCACAGATTCAGTTTTGGAATTTTTTAAATAAATTTTTTTAGGAGCTATTTCCTGCTATCCGCTTAATCCACGCCCAAAAGCGTGGGATATCGCTGCTATCAGGGCTAAAGTCAGTAACAACCAAACAATGATAGTATGAAAATTTTAGTAACAGGAGGATTAGGGTTTATCGGTTCACACACCGTGGTTGAGCTACAAAATGAAGGTTTTGAAGTAGTAATTATAGATAATCTCTCCAATTCAACAGCATCTGTTTTGGACGGTATTGTTGCTATCACAGGTAAATTACCACTTTTTGAAAAGATTGACGTTAGAGAAAAAGCAGCACTACAAGATTTCTTTAAACGACACAATGATATTGAAGGTGTTATTCATTTTGCAGCCTCAAAAGCCGTAGGCGAAAGCGTCGAAAATCCACTATTATATTACGAAAACAACATTAATTCATTAGTCTATTTGCTTCAAGAATTACAACAAAAACCAGAAGCAAATTTTATTTTTAGCTCGTCTTGTACCGTTTACGGTCAGGCCGAAAAAATGCCAATCACCGAAGATGCCTCCATTCAAATCGCAATGTCACCTTATGGAAACACCAAGCAAATAGGAGAAGAAATCATTACCGATGTTGCAAAAGTTTCTAATATCAAAACCATCTTATTGCGTTATTTCAATCCGATTGGAGCACATCCTTCAACCGAATTAGGAGAATTGCCAATTGGCGTTCCGCAAAATCTAGTGCCATTTATCACACAGACGGGCTACGGATTACGAAAAGAATTAGCTGTTTATGGTAACGATTATCCAACGCCTGACGGAACCGCAATTCGCGATTACATCTATGTGGTCGATTTGGCAAAAGCACACGTGATTGCTTTGCAACGGCTAATAAATAATAAAAATAGTGAAAAAGTAGAAACCTTTAATCTAGGCACTGGAAAAGGAAGTTCTGTATTAGAAGTAATTGCCGCTTTCGAAAAAGTATCGGGACAAAAGTTGCCTTATAAAATAGTAGATCGTAGAGAAGGAGATGTTATTTCAGCCTATGCTAATACGGATAAAGCGAATACTATTTTAGGCTGGACAGCTAAATCAACCCTAGAAGAAGCTATGGAAAGCGCCTGGAAATGGGAACAGAAAATCCGAAGTTAGTATCGTTAATTAAAATAAAACAACCCCAAATTATTATTAATTTGGGGTTGTTTCTTTATAGCCAACTATAATATTAGGCATTCGCCGTAGCCGCTTCTCTGTCTATTTTCCCAACCAAGCCGGTTAAAACTTTTCCAGGACCCACTTCTGTAAACAAAGTAGCACCGTCTTTTATCATTTGTTGTACCGATTGCGTCCATTTTACTGGAGCAGTCAATTGAATAATTAAGTTTTTCTTAATCTCCGATGGATCAGAAACAGCACTTGCCGTTACATTTTGATATACAGTACAAATTGGTGTTGAGAAAGTAGTCGCCTCAATTGCTGCTGCCAATTCTTCTCTTGCAGGTTCCATCATTGGCGAGTGAAATCCGCCTCCAACAGGCAATAATAACGCTCTTTTTGCACCAGCCGCTTTCATTGCTTCACACGCTTTTTCAACCGCTGTGAATTCTCCCGAAATCACTAATTGCCCCGGACAATTGTAATTTGCAGCCACAACTACTCCGTCAATTGTCGCACAAACATCTTCTACAATTTTATCTTCCAATCCCAAAACTGCCGCCATTGTCGAAGGTTTTATTTCGCACGCTTTTTGCATTGCCAAAGCACGTTGCGAAACCAATCGCAATCCGTCTTCAAACGATAAAGTTCCATTGGCAACCAATGCCGAAAACTCTCCCAAAGAATGTCCCGCCACCATTTCTGGTTTGAAATCTTCCAATGTTTTGGCCAAAATAACCGAATGTAAAAAAACAGCTGGCTGCGTTACTTTGGTTTCTTTCAACTCTTCAGCGGTTCCTTCAAACATGATATCCGTGATGCGAAAACCCAAAATTTCGTTCGCTTTCTCGAATAATTCTTTGGCTAATGCCGAGTTTTCATACAAGTCTTTGCCCATTCCCATGAATTGCGCGCCTTGACCTGGAAATATATATGCTTTCATATTTTTTATGTTTAATTAACTTCAATTGGAATGCAAAAATAGTATTTTTTTGGAGCAAACCAATCCCTTTTCATAAGAACAATTTGTCCCGCTGTCCACTATAGTCTTGCTCCGTTCCTCCACAAGAGCTGCCGTTTCCATCGGGGCTATGGAGTCCGTTTAGATTTTATAACAACGATTTTTCAAATTCTGCTACTGATGCACTTTTACCAAACTTGCAGCAGTTTTTGCACGTTCAACAATTTCTTCTATTGGCGTTTCCAAACTATCATAAACCAATGCAACGCCCATTCTTCGATACGGACGGGAAGTTGGTTTTCCGAAAATTCTAAAATCGGTTTTTGGTAAAGCAGCAATTTTTTCAATTCCAGAATAGGTTGGATTGGTACTATTTTCCGAAGCCAATATCACAGCGCTTGCTCCCGCTTTTTCTAATTTAATTTCGAAAATTGGCAAACTCAAAATCGCGCGTAAATGCAATTCAAATTCATTGAAATTTTGCGTTCCAGACAAAGTTACCATTCCCGTATCGTGCGGTCTTGGCGATAATTCCGAAAAGTAAACGCCATCGTCAGTAAGGAAAAACTCAACCCCAAAAAGTCCTGCACCACCCAAAGCTTCTGTAACTTTTTCGGCCATATCTTGTGCTTCATATAATGCTGCATCTGAAATTCGAGCGGGTTGCCAACTTTCTTGATAATCACCACGTTCTTGTCGGTGCCCAATTGGCGCACAAAATAGCGTTGGATTATTATTTTGAACCACCGTCAACAAAGTGATTTCTGAGTTGAATTTCACAAATGCTTCTACAATAACTTCTACCACATCACCTCTGGAACCTTCAACGGCATAATTCCAAGCTTTTTCAATATCCGAAGTTGTTTTTATAGTTGATTGTCCTTTTCCAGAAGACGACATTAAGGGTTTTACCACACATGGAATTCCCACTTCTTGAACTGCTTTTTGCAATTCTTCTGCCGAAGTAGCATACCGATAATTGGCTGTTTTCAATCCTAATTCTTTGGCTGCTAAATCCCGAATTGCTTTTCGATTCATCGTGAAATTGGCTGCTTTCGCGGATGGAACAACTGTAATTCCTTGTTTTTCGTAGTCATAAAACCGTTCGGTCCTAATGGCTTCAATTTCGGGAACAATAAAATCGGGTTTGTGTTTGGCTACAATTCGGTCTAATTCGGAACCATCAAGCATGTTGATGACTTCAAAATCATGTGCGACTTGCATGGCGGGTGCGTTTTCATAATTGTCAACAGCGATAATCGTTTGTCCGATGCGCTGAGCGGCAATAGTAAATTCTTTTCCTAATTCGCCTGAACCAAGTAATAGTATTTTCATAAAATAAAAAAGTTTAAGGTTTAAAGTTTAAGGTAGTGAAACGATAAACCTTAAACTTTAAACTAATCGAGTTCGGAAATATAAATTAGACCAAGGCTTCTTTTATTCTTCTTAATGCTTCTGTTAACAAAGCCTCACTTGTTGCATAAGAGAAACGAATACAATTTGGGTTTCCGAAAGCTTCACCAGTAACGGTAGCGACATTGGCTTGAGCCAAAAGATACATGGAGAAATCAGTTGCATCTTTAATTAAAGTTCCGTTTAATGTTTTTCCAAAGAATGAAGAAACATCAGGAAATACATAAAAAGCACCTTCGGGTACGTTGATTTTTACCCCTGGAATTTCTTTTAACAGCCCTACTACTAAATCTCTTCGAGCATGAAAAGCGTTTACCATTTCTTTCAAAACACTTGGGTCTGCATCAACAGCAGTAATAGTAGCACGTTGTGCAATACTATTGGCACCGCTTGTTACTTGTCCTTGAATTTTTGTACATGCTTTTGCGATAAATTCAGGTGCGCCAATATAACCAATTCTCCAACCCGTCATTGCAAATGCTTTGGCAACACCATTTACTGTTATGGTTTTTTCTAGCATTCCAGGAATTGATCCGATACTACAAAAAGTCCCTGAGAAATTGATATGTTCGTATATTTCGTCTGCAACTACAATAATTTTTGGATGATTTTCTAACACTTTCGCTAATGCGGTTAATTCGGCTCTATTATAAACGGAGCCACTTGGATTACAAGGAGAACTAAACCAAATCATTTTAGTTTTAGAAGTAATAGCTGCTTTTAATTGATCGGGAGTAATTTTAAAATCTGTTTCTACAGATGTTGGAACTTCAACAGGAACACCACCGGATAATTTAATAATTTCAAAATAACTAACCCAATAGGGCGCTGGAAGAATTACCTCATCACCCTCATTTAGCATTACTTGAGCAATATTATAAAGCGATTGTTTAGCGCCCGTTGAAACCACAATTTGTGAAGGTTGATAATCTAAATTGTTGTCTCTTTTAAACTTTCGGCAGATGGCTTCTTTCAGTTCCATGTAGCCTTCAACAGGAGAATAGGTACTGTAATTTTCATCAATAGCTTTTTTAGCAGCTTCCTTAATAAAGTCAGGGGTATTGAAATCAGGTTCGCCTAAACTTAAGCTAATGATGTCCTTTCCTTGGGCTTTTAATTCTCTGGCTAAAGCCGCCATGGCTAGTGTTTGTGAAGTAGTTAAGTTGTTAATCCTATCCGAAAGAATTCCGTTCATTTTAATTGTAGTTAATGTTGGTTACTTACTAAGCCAAAAGTGCAGGATTTGTTCCTAATTCTTTCAAATGTTTGAAATGGGCAATTACTGCACTAGTCATGGTTTTATATTCGTAGTAAGGAAGATTACATTCTTTTGCAGTTTCCTTTACTATTTGTGAAATTTTACCATAATGGATGTGACTGATGTTAGGAAAAATGTGATGCTCAATTTGATGATTTAAGCCACCAGTGTACCAATTTACAATCCAGTTTTTAGGAGCAAAATTAGTAGTAGTATACAACTGGTGTATGGCCCAAGTATTTTCCATTTCGCCAATTTCATTTGGGTTAGGATTAGTTGTCTCTTCAACAATGTGTGCCAATTGGAAAACAATACTTAAAATTAAACCAGCAGTATAATGCATTATAAAAAAACCGATTAACACATGCCACCAGACAATTCCTAAAGCCAATGGAATCACAATCCAAACACTGAAATAAATGATTTTTGTAATTACTAAAGTAGTCCATAATGTTTTGTGACTTTTAGCATCGCCATAAGATAATTTTCTTTTCAAATAAGCACTCATTTGTTTGAAATCGGTAGTTAAAGCCCAATTAAAGGTCAATAACCCATAAAGAAAAACAGAATAATAATGTTGAAATTTATGAAATCGATACCATTTTGCTTCTTTTGAGAAACGAATAATTCTTCCAGCATCTAAATCTTCGTCATGACCAGGAATGTTGGTATAAGTGTGGTGTAAAACATTATGTTGTACTTGCCAATTATAAACATTACCAGCCAAAATATAGATGCTTGACCCCATAATTTTATTCAGCCAAGGTTTGGTAGAATAGGACCCATGATTTCCATCGTGCATCACATTCATGCCAACACCCGCCATTCCAATTCCAATTATAATACTAGATATAAGATGAAGCCAAAAGGGCATGTCAAGGGTTAATATTAAAAAGTAGGGAGTTAAAAACAGGGAAAACATGATTATGGTTTTCAAATGGAGTTTCCAATTTCCTGTTTTTTTTAGGTTATTTTCTTTAAAATAATCGTTTACTCGTGAGTTTAAAGTTCTAAAAAACTTCATTGAGTCGTTTCTAGAAAAAGTTGGAGCGTTAATTTTCATATAATCCTAAATATTGAATTTTCATCAAAGATAATTAATATAAAATTTTTTGCGACTAAAAATCAGTTAAATATTTCATCGGTAAAATCATTACTTTTGTCGAAAATATAAACAATGGAACAAATCATCGCTTATTTTCCCAACTTAACTGAAATTCAGCGAAAACAATTTCAACAATTAGAAGCGTTATACCATGATTGGAATTCTAAAATCAATGTGATTTCGCGCAAAGACATAGATCAATTATATACCAAGCATGTTTTACATTCCTTAGCAATTGCCAAAATTCAAAAATTTGAACCTGGGACTTATGTTTTGGATGTGGGAACGGGTGGTGGATTTCCCGGAATTCCATTGGCCATACTTTTTCCTGAAACCCGTTTTTATTTAATTGATGTTATTTTGAAGAAGATAAACGTGGTAAAAGCCGTTGCCGAAACATTAGACCTTAAAAATGTAAAAGCCGAACAAATGCGTGCTGAAAATGTTAAAGGAGATTTCGATTTCATTGTAAGTCGTGCGGTTACCAACATGCCCGATTTTGTTTCTTGGGTAAAAGACAAAATTAAGAAACAACAAAAGCACGAACTTAAAAACGGCATTTTATACCTCAAAGGAGGAGATTTAACCGAAGAATTGGCTGCTTTCCCTAACGCAAAAGAATACAACATTGCAGAATTTTTTACAGATGAATTTTTCGAAACAAAGAAAGTCGTGCATTTGCCTTTGAAATATAAATCATAAAAAAACCCTCAAGATTGAGGGTTTTTTATTATTGTGAGATTGCTTCATTCTTCGCAATGATTTTATTCTCCCAAAAACGGGTATCTGTAATCTTCAGGTGTAACAAACGTTTCTTTGATGGTTCTTGGCGAAGCCCAACGTAATAGATTCAATGCTGAACCCGCTTTGTCATTTGTTCCAGAAGCTCTTGCACCTCCAAAAGGCTGCATTCCGACTACCGCTCCAGTTGGTTTATCATTTACATAAAAATTCCCTGCTGCATTTTGCAAAGCGATTGTTGCTTGCTCAATGGCATAACGGTCTTGACTAAAAATAGCGCCTGTTAATGCATATTCCGAAGTTTGGTCAACCAATTCTAGTGTAGTTTCCCAAGCAGCATCTTCATATACATAAATGGTCATTACGGGTCCGAATAATTCCGTTTCCATTGTGGCATATTTTGGATTCAAGGTGACAATTATAGTCGGCTCAATAAAATACCCCACAGATTTATCATAATTTCCACCTACGATAATTTCTGCATCGGTGTCTTTTTTGGCTTGCTCGATGAAACCTACTAATTTATCAAAAGAACCTTCGTGAATTACTGCGGTAATGAAATTTCCAAAATCTTCTGGAGAACCCATTTTCATTGATTTCACGTCGGTGATTAATTGATCTTTAATTGCTGGCCATAAACTTTGAGGTAAATAAGCTCTTGAAGCTGCAGAACATTTTTGCCCTTGAAACTCAAAGGCACCACGCACAATTCCTGTGGCCACTTGTTTTACATTAGCACTTGGATGCGCCACTACGAAATCTTTTCCGCCTGTTTCTCCAACGATTCTTGGATAGGTTTTATAATGGTGAATGTTGGTTCCAATTTTTGCCCAAATGTCTTTGAAAACGTGAGTAGATCCTGTGAAATGTACTCCTGCAAAATCACGGCTTGCAAGAACAGTATTGGTAATCATTTCTGCATCGCCAAATACCACGTTGATAACTCCGTCAGGAACACCTGCTTCTTTGAAAACATCGATGATGATTTTTGCGGAAAACACTTGACTGTCACTTGGTTTCCAAACCACAACATTTCCCATCATGGCGGCACTTGCAGGTAAATTAGCCGCAATTGCTGTAAAGTTAAAGGGAGTAATTGCATACACAAAACCTTCCAAAGGTCGGTATTCTAAGCGGTTCCAAACGGATGAATCTGATTTTGGTTGGTCACCATAAATTTGCGTCATGAACTCCACGTTATAACGAAGAAAGTCAATTAATTCGCACGATGCGTCAATTTCTGCTTGAAAAATATTTTTTGATTGCGCAATCATGGTTGCGGCATTAATTCTTGCTCGGTAAGGACCTGCGATTAATTCGGCTGCTTTCAGGAAAATAGCTGCACGTTGTTCCCACGCCATATTTGCCCATGCTTTTTTAGATTCTAAAGCGTTGGCAATTGCTTTTTCGATGTGTGCTTTTTCAGCTAAATGGTAGGTTCCAACAATGTGTTTGTGATCGTGTGGTGCCGACATGGTTCTGGTTGTTCCCGTTCTGATTTCTTCATTACCAATGTACAAAGGAACGTCTATTTTTGAATTCCACATTTGCTTATAGGCAGCAAGCACGGCGGTTTTTTCTGGTGAATTAGGGGCATATGTTTTAACGGGTTCGTTAATCGCTTTTGGAACGTGAAAAAATCCTTTTACCATTAGTTGAATATTTTGAGTTAGTTGATTTTATTGAAAAATTAATTTATGCTACAAAAGTACAAATGAAAATTAGATTTTGACAATTTAATAATCAGATATTAGAACACTAAAAAAGGAAAGAAAACTATTAATTTATAGCAAAAGGAGCGCAAAGTCTAAAAGTAGGAACGGCAACTCTAAAATTACGAGTAGTTGTGAAGTTGATCATATTGAAATACCCGCGCATGGCACCAAATGGAGAAGATAATAAACATCCCGAACTATACGTATGAGAATCTCCTGGTTTTAAAACTGGTTTTTTACCAATTACTCCTTCACCATCTACAATTTCAATATCATTAAGTGAATCAAAAATTTCCCAATGACGGGATATGAGTTGAACAGAATCTTTACTATGATTTTCTATAGTAATTTCATAACTAAAGGCAAAATGAATCTTGTAGTTTTTGAAGTAAGTTCCTTCAAAACTAGTCAAGACTGAAATTTTTATACCTCTAGTTATTTGTGTAACCATAATTTTATTAAAGAAAAAATCTTTTTTCAAAGTTACAAATTATAATAACTTGAAATCATAATTTTAATTTTTTTTTAATTGATAATATCAACAGAGCTCGCTACGCCTTTTCCAATAATTCTATCGTAGCGTTGGTTGTTTTCTCTATAATATATTAGGGCAAAATAATTATTTTCTGTTTGATAGAAATTCCCGTCAATTGCATTTTCTTGATCAATTTTTCCAGTACTGTCTGCTACTACAAACTGATAATTAGTAAAACCTTGTTTAATTAATACTGCTTTTTCAAAATTTCGGGTGTTTTCGTTGTAGTCTAATTTATAATCTGGGGTAAGTGCATAATTATTAAACATGCCTGAAATATAAAGGTCTTTTTTATCATAAAAAGCGGGGGCAGAGAGGCTGAAGAAAACCCAAGTATAGTCTGATTCTACTTCGTTTTTTTCGGCATTTATGCTTTGTACAACAAAATTCCCATTAATATCCGGAAAATAAGTGTACGGAAGATTTGCTCTTGCAGGATTGGTGTACAGGTGCGAATTGTAAATACCACTCGATAAATCTACGGATTGAATAAAATTTCTTACGGCTCGTACTTCTTTATTTTCAAAATATAAATATTCATTGCCTGCCCAAAATTGAGTTTCGGCATCGTATTTATAAATCAGGTCGTTGCCAATTGTATACATGGGCTTGATGTTTGTAATTGCTGTATTCAGTTGTCCATTTTGTAATAGACAGACTTTCACGTTTTTTAATGGACTTTGGAAAGGAATAGTTTTAGAAATTACTGAAAATTCAATATTTTGTTTGGAATTCAAGGTGGTACTTGTACGACTTCTTTTAATTTGCATAGGCACCGTTACCAATTCTTCATATAACATAAATTTTCTTGAGAAAACAACTTCTCTTTCTTCATTTAGTATTTTTATTACATAATTTCCACTGACTCTAAATTGGGTAAATTTGTTTGGAAATGTTAATGAATAATGGGAGTAAAGCTGTAAAGTGTTAAATGAGTTTGTGTATTCTTGAATCCGTTGCCCGTCAAAACCTTGTAGGTATTCATTTCTTGAAAGTTCGGAGGGACTCCAATCGTAATTACAATGAATAATTTCATAATAATAATTGGCTTCATTACCGAATAAATCATCAAATTCTAGTTTGAAACTATCAGTCAAGTTAAATAATGGAATGGTATTTTGTCCGTTTTGAACTAACGAAACCGTTTTTATATTGAATGGAGGTGCTATTTCTTGCTCAACTTGTGCTTGCCCAAAAAAGCTAAAAAAAGTTAGGAGTAATGAAAAAAATACTGACTTTGACATATTTTGATTTTCTTTTGGTAAATATAAGAAAATAGTTAGTAACCCAATTCATCAATATCTGTTAGAAAATTGCTAAAATGATCTATTTATAACAAATAGGAATAATTTCTCCTTTTGCCAAGCCATATTTTTCTACTAATTCAGGAGTGATTTTATCCGTATAATTTTCTTCAACTACCTTGAAACCAATAGTTCTTAGTTTGTCAAAATAATCATGACCATAAATTCTGACATGGTCGTATTGTCCAAAAATGGCGGCACGTTCTTTTGGATTGGTTATCGAATCATCTGAAAAAGTAGTTTCCCGATTCAGGTCTTGAGGCACTTGGAAAATACCTATTCCGCCTGGTTTTAAAACCCGATACAATTCCTCCATTGCTTTTGTGTCGTCTGGAATGTGCTCCAAAACGTGATTGCAGAGAATTACATCATATTGATTGTCTTCGAAGGGTAAATTACAAATATCGGCTTTGACATCAGCCAACGGGGATAACAAATCAGTTGTGGTATAATCGATATTTTTTTGATTTCTAAAAAGCGAATAGAATGCTTGTTCTGGCGCAAAATGAAGTACTTTCTTTTTTGTTACAGCCGTAAAAAAATCAGTTTCGTTTTTTAAAAATAACCAAAGCAAGCGATGCCTTTCTAAAGATAGTGTGCTAGGAGACAGTACATTGTTTCGCTGTTTTTCATATCCATAAGGTAGAAACATCTTGAAACTTTTTCCGTCGATTGGGTCGGTAAAAGTGGTTCCTTTTAAAATAAAAGCTAAAACAGGACGTGCAATGTAGCTCAATCTGATTAGGATTGGTCGAGGAATCGTATTGAGGATTAATTTGAAGAGTTTTTTCATTATTGGGGTGAATTTAAACACGAATTTCACTGATTTACACTAATTTAAAAAATGTAAAAATGAATGTTATTGTTTCTTTTAAAGAATTATTCGTTTATATTTAAGACTGTCTTCGCCAAAATTAACTAATAATCCCAATTTATTTTTTGATGCTGCAAGGTAATTAAGAGTCTGTTTTATTTCGCTACTTGAAAGTTGTTGAATTGCTTTTATTTCAAGTATGATTTCGTCAAAAATCAAAAAATCTGAAAAATAATGATGCGGCAAAATTATTTCTTTGTAAGTAATATTGAATTTCACGTCTCTATTATAAGGAATTTTATTCTTTTTAAATTCATATTCTAGAGCATCTCCATAAATAATTTCACTATGTCCTTTTCCAAGAATTGTGTGAACCTCCATACAAATTCCAATTATCTTATACACTTCTTCTTTTAAATAAAGGTTGTCCATCTTATATAAAGATTTTAATCTTTTAAATTCAAAAATAATTCGTGGAAATTTGTGGAATTCGTGTTTAGATTACTAGTGGCCGTTTTCTAAATTCGTCTTCTTCATTACTGACAATTCCTAATGCTTCATACACATATGCAAAAGTAGAAAGCAACTCAGGTTTTCCATCGATTAACGCTACATTGTGTTCAAAATGAGCGCTTGGTTTTCCATCTGCGGTCAAAATTGTCCAGCCATCTTTGAGTTGTTTGATATTTTTGGTTCCCATATTAATCATTGGTTCAATCGCTACCACCATTCCTTCTACGAATAGTTTTCCTCGCCCACGTTTCCCGTAATTTGGCATTTCTGGTTCTTCATGCATTTTTTTACCTAAGCCATGCCCAACTAATTCGCGAACGACCCCGTATCCATGTGATTCTGTAAATTTTTGTATGGCGCTTCCAACATCTTCAACTCGGTTGCCGATTTTGAATTCTCGGATGCCAACATACAAACTTTCTTTGGTAATTTGAAGTAGTTTCTTTATGGCTGGAGCTACCTCGCCAATTTCGAATGAATAGGCATGGTCACCGTAATAACCGTTTTTTAATACCCCACAATCTACGGAAATAACATCGCCTTCTTTCAGTGGAGTATTATTTGGGATTCCGTGAACTACTTGTGCATTTGGACTCATGCAAAGTGAGTTTGGGAAATCATATAAACCGAGAAATCCTGGAATTGCTCCATGGTCTCTAATGAATTGTTCTGCTAATTTGTCTAAATAAAGTGTGGTAACGCCTGGTTTTATTTCGCCCGCAATCATTCCTAAAGTTTTTGAAACTAGTAGAGCACTTTCGCGCATTAGTTCAATTTCTTCTCGCGTTTTTTGGATAATCATAATGGTTATTTTCAGTTAGCAAAAGTAACAATTTATAATTATTTAATCAGGATTAGCCATAATTTTAAATAGTTCAGAATTGGACACATAGAACCTATTTTCAAGTGCGATTTTTGATAATTGTGCACTAACAAGATTGTTCTCTCTTGAATTGATGATAAAAAGTGAACTTTCACCAAAGGAAAATAAGCGTTCTTCGGAACTTAGCATAATTTGATTGTCTTTTACTAAATCATTAATATAAGATTGTTGTTTTACCAATGATTGAATTTCTGTTTTTTGAGCAGTAACTTTATTTAATAGTTGTATTTTTTCAAAATCTAATGCTAATTTGGCTTCCTGAATTTTAAATTTGGCTAACTTAACATTTCCGCGTTCTTTCCTTAAAAATAAGGGGAAATAAAAATTCACTCCAATTTTGTAATCTTCAAATTGATAATTTTCAATATAACTTGGTTCAGACAAATAGGAGTAACCAACGTCAATTTTTGGTAGCAATAAGTTTGTTTTTAGTTTTTGTTCTACATTCAGCAAGTCAACTTTGTTCAGTAAAGCATTAATTTTCGGGTGATTGTTCCAAGTAAAATCAGCGGTTAATAACTCGTTGGTCTTTAAAGTTTCCTGAATAGTGATGCTTAAGTTTTCCTCCGGAAAAACAACCTCTGAAAGTTCTAATGGAATATTGTTTTCTAGCCATAAATAATTTGACAATTCTAATTTAGATTTAGCCAACTTCAAGTTAGCTTCTTCTAAACTTAAGAGTCTATTTTTTACAATTATTCCTGCCTCAATACTATCAATTGCAGGTTTATCGCCTTGTTCAATCAACGATTTTATACCCTTGAAACGGAGTTGGGCATTGCTTGCAAAGGTGGCGTATAATTTGGTTTCATTGTAGCTTTTTTTCCAATTGAAGTACGCTATTGAGGCGTCGTATAAAACTAATATTGCTTGTAGTTTTCTCTCTGATTGACTCAGTTGAAGTTGTATTTTAGCCTTTCTTAAATCGGCCATCCGTTGGTTTATAAACAATCCTTGCCCAAGCGGAATAGTAATCCCAAGGGAAGTTAATCCCTGACCCGGAAGGGTGTTTTCAGGATTTAGGTAAATTCCTTCGTTGTTATCAAACCCTGCTTTTATTTCAATTCCGTACCAAGTTGGAATTTTAAAACTACTATTTAAAACAGAATAATAATCACTGTTTTTAAATTGCTTTTTTGTGAAATCTACTTCGATTTTTGGATCAAAACCACCTCGCGCAATCATTAAGGTAGCTTGAGATTTTGACACTTCCAAATTAGCTGATTTTACTAAAGGATGATATTTTTTTACATAGCCAAGAAATTCATTATACGAAAATTCGGTAAGATTTTTTTCTTGGGCCATTACCGTCAAAGGGAGCACCAACAAAATAACAAATAATTTTTTCATCATTTTTTTTCAGTTACAGGTTGGGCATTTGACTTGTAATAATTAGGCGGAAAGCCATTTAGAGTTCGCCAAATTTCAAACCAAATAGGGACGTTATCTAACAATGCTAAAGTTTGTGCTCCGGAACCAATGCTAATTTGCTTTGGCCATTTGGCTTCATTTTTATCGGGTGAAATAAGCACTCTATATTTTCCATTGGTACTAATAAAATTTTCTATGGCTACAATTTCGCCACCAAAAGTTCCGTAGGACATGTTCGGCCATCCAGAAAAAATAATAGTAGGCCATCCATCAAACCAAACCCGTACTTTTTCTCCTTTAGAAATTAAAGGCAAATCTACTGGATCGACAAAACTCTCTACTGCTACTTCATATTCTGAGGGCATAATACTAACGATTGCAGTTCCTTCTTTTATGGTTTCCCCAATACCAGATTGCAAGGCCCGATTGACGTAGCCACTTTGAGGCGCCTTGATAAAATACATGCCATTACGAATGGAATAGTTGGCATATTGATTTTGTAATTTATTCATCTGTGCTTCAGTATCGTATTGATTACTTAGGGCGGTAAATTGATCACTTTTTGCCTTTGAATTTTTTTCTGAATATTCAGCAATGATCCTATTGATTTCCACTTTAGCATTGCTATATTCATTCTTCGAAATTAAATAGTTGTTTTCTTGCTTGATTATTTTTGCATCAGCATCTTGAAGTTTTAGTCTTTTTTCTTCTACGTCTGTAAGTGGTTTTAAGCCTTCTTTATTTAATTGAACGGAGCGTTTGAATTGTGTATTTGCAATTTTGAGTTGTGTTTTTGTAGCTTCTAAATCGGTGCTGTCGCTTTTTATTTTTAATAAAGCTTGTTTGATTTTGTTTTGTGCCTGTTGCAATTTCAATTTTTTTTCATTTTCAATAGCTTGAATTTGGCTTGAAAGGACAGTTACTTTTTCTCCATAGGATTGCATGGATAATTTTTTTGCTTCCATTTGGTTTTTTGTATTTGCTACTAAATTAGGATCAAAGTAGTCTTCTTTAATTTCAGAAATAAATAGAATAGTATCTCCTTTACTCACAAAGTCACCTTCCTGTACGTACCATTTTTCAATTTTCCCAGAAATCACCGTTTGAATCGTTTGAGGTCTTTGGTTAGGTTTTAAGGTTGTAACAGCACCAGAACCTGAAATATTTTGCGTCCAAGGTAAAAACAAAAACAGCACGCACAAAATACAAACAATAAATATGATCCTATTTAGGATTTTGTAATGTGGACGGTTGCTTAAATTTTTTACCGTTGTGAAACGTTTCAGCGATTGAAGCTGCGGGCTGTTTTTATCTGAAATATTTAACATACTGCTTATATTTTGGTGTCAAGTTTAATTTTTCCGTTTTGCATGGTGATTTGTCGAGTGCATTTTGTTTTCCAATAGGGATTTTTTGAGGAAACAATTACCGTCCATTTATTTTTGTCAGAAGTAATAAAATCAATAATTTCATTAGCTACTTTTTCATCCATCAAATCAGTTGGGTCTTCATACAATAATATTCTAGGTTTGTGAATGATGCTTCTGGCTAATAATAATTTTTGTGCATTTGAAGAGGATAATTGTCTGCCTTCTGGAAAAATTTTAGTATCTAATCCCTGAGGTAATGATTTAATGCTACTGGACAATTGGACTGATTCTATTGCCCATTTCAAGTCTTCGTTGGTAATGAAGGGATCGTTGAAAGTGATGTTTTCCATTATTGTGCCTTCAAAAGGCGTTTCGCCATGAATGATTGTGCCAATTTGTGAACGGTATTGTTTTAAATCTATTTTTCTAAATGTTTCGTCATTGATATAGAATGAACCCGTTGTTGGCTCCATTAATCCTGATAATATTCGGATTAAAGTTGTTTTTCCGGAACCATTTTGACCCTCAATAATTATTTTTTCACCTTGATGAATTTGCAGTGAAATCGATTTTAAAACTGCGTCTGAGTTGTTTGGGAATTTATAGCTTAAATTTTCTGTTTCCAATACAATATCTGTGAGACAACTGGAGGTTTCTCCTTCGGCATCTTGTTCTAATTCTAGGTCGGTAACTTGTCCAATTTTTTCTATTGAAGTCAGTACATCATAAAACGTTTCTAGTCCAAGTATTATTTTTTCAACAGAATTTATCACCAATAGAATAATGATTTCAGCTGCCACAAATTGTCCGATATTCATTTTTTGATTGAGTACTAAATAACCACCAATAGAGAGTAAACTTGCGGTGATAATTATTTTAAATACGATTAATTGGGTAAATTGTCTTTTTATTATGTTGAAATGGTTTTCTCTATATTTAAGATAATCTGCAATCAAATTATCATTTTTCTGAAGGGCATAATTAAAATTCAATTCTTTTTTAAAGCTAAAATTATTTCTAGCCATTTCTTGCAACCAACTCGCTACTTTATATTTGAATTTACTCTCTTTTAAACTCGTTTCTAGTCCTGAGTTATAGGAGAATTTAAAAATAAAGTAAAGCAGAAAAAACAATATTACCCCAAAAACAATAAAATAGGGATGGTATAATGATAATAAAATGATTCCGAAAGCAATTTGAAGCAAAGCGGCAGAAAAGTCAATTAAGAGTTTTGAAGTTCCTTTTTGTATTGCCATTGTGTCAAAAAAACGGTTAGCTAATTCTGGTGGATAGGCGTTATAAAGTGCTTCAAATTTTATTTTTGGCAATCGTGCCGCAAAATCAAAAGAAGAGCGCACGAATATTTTTTGTTGTAAATTTTCTGTGATTCGCAGCTGCATTAGTGATAATATTCCGACTAAAGCCACCCCGAAAACAACCAGCATAATCAAAACAATCCATGAAGCGCTGACTCTTCCCGATTGAATAAAATTTACAATTGCCTGAATCCCTAGAGGAAGCGACAAACTAATTAGACCTGAAAATATAGCATAGAAAAAAATTTGGTACACATCTTTTCTATCTAAAGCTAGTAAATTATAAAAGCGCGATAATGGTTTCATTTGTTATTTTTTAATACGGTGACCACTAAGTGGGTATAAAAATCGGTAGGAGATACTGTTTCGTTACAATCTGTAATTGTTTTTAAATGCATGTTTAAAAAATGTTGATGTAAACTGCCTTCAATTACAGTCGTTACCAGACTTTTTGCATAGGGATATTCTGGATTAACTTGGTTTATCATGGTCACAATTCGACTAATAACTCGTTTATAAATCAAGAAAAATCCTTCTTTATTTTCTTGATCGACCTCTTTAGTATGCACTGTTTTTGAGAATTCACCTATGATTATTTTATTTAATAGGTGTTCATTGATGTGCTCTGTAGCAGAATCATCTTCAATTTTTTCGGTTACAATACTAATCGCTTTAATTAATTTTTCGAGGGGATCATTTAAGTTGTTTGTGCCAAAAACCATTTTGTATTCAATCCAACTCCAATACCAAGAAGATAAGTAAATTAATAATTTATGTTTGTTGTCGAAATAACGATAAATAGAGCTTTCATTGGAAGCTATTCGATCGCCTAATTTTTTAAAAGTAAAATCTTCAAAGCCAATTTCTTCAATCAATACAATGCTTTGTTCAATAATTTTCTTTCCCAAAGAGGAGCTTTCAGGATCTTTGTTATAAATTTTTTCGTTGATTTGTATTTTTAAATTACTCAAGATGGCTTCCATAATGTGTTGTTTTATTTGCAAATATAATAGTAATACTATTAATAATGAAATTTTAACTTTTAATTATAAAAAAAGAGAGATAAACTTGGGCTTATCTCTCTTAAAATTAATCTAAAATTTATTACAATAACGAATGGCAAGTCATTTTTTCTGGTTTTTCTAGTCCCATCAATTCTAGAATAGTAGGGGCAATATCTCCTAAAACACCATCGTGTATTGTTTTTAGTTCAGGATCTATTAACAAAATAGGTACTGGGTTGGTGGTATGAGCCGTATTTGGACTTCCGTCAGGATTGATCATTGTTTCACAATTTCCATGATCTGCAATTATTAGAGTAGTGTAGTTATTGGCTAAAGCGGCGTTAATTACTTTTTCTACACATTCATCAACAGCTTCACAAGCTTTAATTGCAGCGTCCATAACCCCTGTGTGTCCAACCATATCGCCATTGGCAAAATTCAAACAAACAAAATCAACTTCGCCTTTTTCAATCTCAAGGACCAAAGCATCTGCTAATTCAAACGCGCTCATTTCGGGTTGTAAATCATAAGTCGCAACTTTTGGTGAGTTTTTCAAGATACGGCTTTCGCCAATGAAAGGTTCTTCACGACCACCAGAAAAGAAAAAGGTAACGTGAGGATATTTCTCAGTTTCGGCAATTCGGATTTGCTTTTTATTTGCTTTTTCTAGCACTTCTCCAAGCGTTTCTGTAAGATTATCCTTGTTATAAATTACCTTAACATTGGTGTAGGTTTCGTCATAATTGGTTAGGGTTACATAATACAGATTTAGTTTATGCATGTTTTGTTCATGAAAATCTTTTTGAGAAAGTGCTTCAGTAAGTTCACGACCTCTATCCGTTCGGAAATTAAAGAAAAGCACGACATCATTTTCTTTGATAGTTGCGATGGGCTGTTCGTTTTCACCCACCATTACGATTGGGTTTATGAATTCGTCAGTGATATTATTTTTGTAGCTTTCTTCAACACTTTCTACTGCATTTTTAGAGTGCGTTCCACGAGCATTAACCACTAAATCGTAAGCTAATTTCACGCGTTCCCAGCGTTTGTCTCGATCCATTGCATAGTATCGACCTATAACAGAAGCCAGTTTTGCAGTGGTATTTTTCAGATAATTTTCTAAATCTTGTAGGTATTTTTTTCCAGATTTTGGGTCTACATCTCGACCGTCAGTAAAGGCATGAACTACTACTTTTTTTAGGCCAAAATCTTGGGTAGCATCGATTAATC
>JBIHZQ010000127.1:0-4524 GCA_044231345.1 Flavobacterium sp. | reverse complement strand
CTTAAACTTTAAACTAAAAATAAATGGAATATTACAATTACCTAAAATCGCTTCACCTCATCTTTGTAATCACATGGTTTGCAGGACTTTTTTATATTGTCCGCCTTTTTGTGTACCAAATTGAAGCCAACGATAAGCCATCACCTGAAAAGGAAATCTTGCAAAAACAATATAAGATAATGACGTACCGATTGTGGTACATTATAACTTGGCCAAGTGCGATTTTGGCAACTCTTTTTGCACTTTCATTATTGCATCTAAATCCTGCTTTTTTAGAAATGCCTTGGATGCAGGTAAAATTAGGATTCGTGGTTTTGTTGTTTATCTATCATTTTAAATGCCACTCCATTTATATAGAATTGCAAAATGACGAAGTGAAATACACTTCCAATTTTATGCGTTTGTGGAATGAAGGAGCAACCATCATTTTATTTTCGGTAGTGTTTTTGGTGATTTTAAAAAACGCTATCAATTGGATTTTTGGCGTAATTGGAATTATTCTATTTTCATTAATTATCATGTTAGGTTTTCGATTTTATAAAAAAATCAGGACCGCGAAGTAGTTTATTAATGGGAAATCTAAGCAACATAACAAGGCTCTCTCTTCGAATTCGGATTTTCCTATCCATGATTGTGTTGATTTTGATTGCTTCATTATTAATGGCATCGATTTCGATTTTCCAATTTAAAAATGAAGCAAAAGAATACCATCAAGAACGATTAGAACGTAAAGAAATTGCCATAAAAGAGCACATTAACTATGTCTTGTCCAACACCACATATCCTTTAACAACGCGAAATTTAGGTTTAATCTTTAAAGACAAAATCAATGAATTAGCGCAAATTCACAATCTAGAAATTAATATTTATGGATTGGATGGTAAATTGTTAAAATCTTCAAAAGCAGCTTTTTCAATTGATCCCGTTTCGCCTCCAATTCCAAAATACATTCTAAAACTGGTGCAATCTTCCATTGAGAAAAGATATGTTGACATCAAAAACATTGACGGGAAGAAAAACCGTTCTTCTTATAGCTTAATTAAGGACGAAAAGTTTAAACCCCTCGGAATTCTTAACTTGCCATATGTGGAAGACGATGGGTTTTATGAAAAAGAATTGAAGAATTTTTTACTAAAACTGGGACAAGTTTATGCTTTCATGTTGTTAATAGCATTTGGATTGGCTTATTTCTTATCAACATTTATTACTAAATCATTAAAAACGATTTCAGACAAATTAAGGGAAACAAGTCTAACTCAAAAAAACGAAAAAATTGTATTAGAGGCCAACAGCAAAGAAATAAACCTGCTCATCCGTGCTTATAATGGAATGGTTGATGAGCTTGAAAAAAGTGCCGTAAAATTAGCTCAAAGCGAAAGAGAAGAAGCTTGGCGCGAAATGGCAAAACAAGTCGCGCATGAGATTAAAAACCCGCTAACCCCAATGCGATTAACCGTCCAAAGTTTTCAACGGAAATTTGATGCCAACGACCCCGAATTAAAGCAAAAATTAAGTGATTATTCAAAAACTTTGATTCAGCAAATTGATACCATGAGTTCTGTGGCTTCGGCTTTTTCAAACTTTGCTTCCATGCCTGCTCAACAAAACGAAACGCTCAATGTGGTTAGTGTGGTAGAAATGGCATTGGATATTTTTAATGAAGAATGCATTTTATTTGAAAGTGATGGGAAAGAGATTATTTCTAAAATGGATCGAACCCAATTGATTAGAATAATCACTAACTTAGTAAAAAATGCAATTCAGTCCTTTCCCGAAAATCAAAGTGATAAATTAATCGTGGTTTCGGTAAAAAAAGAAGCAGATTGGGTTCAAATTATGGTAAAAGATAATGGCGCAGGGATTGAAGCACAAAATATATCTAGAATTTTCGAACCAAAATTCACCACAAAAAATAGTGGAATGGGTCTTGGTTTAGGAATTATTAAAAACATTATAGAAAATTATAAAGGAACAATTACATTTGAATCCGAATTTGGAAAAGGAACTATTTTTATGGTCTCACTTCCTATAATTAACCCTTAAAAATCCACATATGACATTCGAAAACATCATAATTACTCTAGAAAATCAATTGGCGATTGTTACCATTAATCGTACAGAGAAATTAAACGCGCTCAATAAAGTAACCCTTCTTGAACTTCACAACGCCTTAGTTTTACTAGAAAAAAACAATGAAATTAGAGTAATTATACTAACCGGAAGCGGAGAAAAAGCATTTGTAGCTGGAGCTGATATTGCAGAATTTGCACATTTTTCAATTTCTGAGGGGCGTCATTTAGCACAACAAGGTCAGGAATTAGTTTTTGATTATATTGAAAATTATCCAAAACCTATTATCGGTGCTATTAATGGTTTTGCTCTTGGAGGTGGATTAGAACTGGCCATGGCATGTCATTTCAGAATTGCTTCTGAAAATGCAAAAATTGGGCTCCCAGAAGTGTCTCTTGGCGTTATTCCGGGATATGGCGGAACGCAACGTTTACCTCAATTAGTTGGGAAAGGCAAAGCAATGGAATTAATTATGACTGCTCGAATGATAACCGCATCCGAAGCAAAAGAATGGGGTCTTGTAAATCATGTGGTGCCTCAATCTGAACTCATTGATTTTTGTGCCAATATTGCTCATCAAATAAGTAAAAATGCTCCCGTAGCAATTTCTTTGGCTATTCAAGCTATAAATGCAAATTTTAAAGAGGGCGAGAATGGCTATTCTACAGAAATCGAAGCATTTGGAACTTGTTTTGGAACTTCCGATTTTAATGAAGGGACCACCGCTTTTTTAGAAAAAAGGAAGGCCAATTTTCAAGGAAAATAATAATTAATTCAACAAAAAATGACATTTCAACCGCTATTTGAAGAGTTTTGGGAAACCGTTAAAGAAAGTCTCGACAATCGAACTTTTGCAAAATTAACTTTGGCAAAAACAATTGGAGATACCGAATTAAAAAATATTTATATACGTCCTGTTGTTGAAAATGACGAATTAAAAATGTCCTTAATTTCAAGATATAAAACAGAAGAACTAGAGAGTTTTCATTCTCTTGAAGAGGCTTTTTTTATTGTAGGTACCTATCTTAAAAATCCGTTTTTAACTGTATTGCTTTTTACCACAACCTCTGATTATACTTTTAAGATTAATAAAAAAAACGCAGGAACTATTATTGAACAACCTCCAACTTTTAAAAACGCATCCGACGTAATGCTAGAATTGAAAGTAAAAGAAGGGTCGGTTTTTTAATTTATTTACAATTCCCCATTCCATTCAGCATAAAATTGAGTAAGAAACAGCTCCATATAACGATGCCTGTTTTGAGCCAATTTTCTCCCGCTTTCCGTATTCATTTTATCTTTTAACAGAAGTAATTTTTCGTAAAAATGATTAATCGTTGGGGCTTCAGATTTTTTATATTCTTCTTTGGTCATGTGAAGATTTGGGGCGATGTCTGGATTAAAAAGCGGTCTGTTTTTAAAGCCTCCATAATTGAACGTACGTGCAATTCCAATAGCTCCAATCGCGTCTAACCGATCTGCATCTTGAACAATTTCTAATTCTTTTGAGGTAAATTTAGTTTCAAAATTCCCTCCCTTAAAAGAGCAATTTTCAATAATTGCAACAACATGTTGAATCATTTCAGTTGAAACGGATTGGGTTTTAAGAAAATCTCTTGCTAATATTGGCCCAATAGTTTCATCACCATCATGAAATTTGCTGTCTGCAATGTCATGGAGCAATGCTCCTAGCATGACAATAGTGCTGTTGCATTCTTCAGTTGTTGCAATTGCGATAGCGTTTTTATAAACCCGTTCAATATGAAACCAATCGTGACCCCCTTCGGAATTTTTGACTTTATTTTTTACAAATACAATCGTATTATTTATTATTTCAGAGTGGCTCATAGATCCTACTTATTCTAAAAAAATGTTGAATTGTAAAGTTTAATAACTTCAAAATTCAACATTAATAGTTAGGTTAATTAATTAAATTCTTGCGGGTTCAACCCACTTGAATATGAATGAATCTTCTGGAATGACTAATCGTTCAGAAATTTTAGCCATTCGCGAAGGTAATTTCATTAAATAATCTCTGGCTTTTTCTGCTTCCTCAGTTAAGCCTCCTATTTTATCAATTTCCCATTTATCGATTAATTTTTGCATAATGTCAACGTAATCATTTGCAGTATAAACTCCAATTCGTTGAGCTGAGTCAGAGAATTGTTCAAAAGCAGAGCTAATTTTATTTCCTGATTCTCTTAAAAAATGAGCTGGCATAACAATTTTTTGCTTCATCATGTAATGAAAAGCAAGCATCATTTCGCTTGGATCCACTTTAAAAATTTGAGTTACAAACTCGCAGTAGGCATGGTGATGACGCATTTCATCACCCGCAATCATTTTGCACATTTTAGACAATTTATTATCTCCATAATTTTTAGCGAGTTGAGAAACGCGGTTATGAGAAACATACGTTGCTAATTCCTGAAAACTAGTGTAAACAAAATTTTT
>JBIHZQ010000126.1:0-4533 GCA_044231345.1 Flavobacterium sp. | reverse complement strand
TAGGTCTACTTACCTAACATCAGTAATTCATCAATTACGACTTCGGTAACGTAGCGTTTTTCTCCGTTTTTGTCTTCGTAACTTCTGTGGGTTAGTTTGCCTTCAATGGCGATTTCTTTGCCTTTAACCACATATTTTTCTATGATTTCTGCGGTTTTTCCCCAAGCGACAAGATTGTGCCATTGGGTTTCTTCTACTTTCTCGCCTTTTTCGTTTTTATAGCTTTCGTTTGTGGCGATTGCTAATTTGGCTAATTTTTTACCTCCGTCGAATGTTTTGATTTCTGGATCATTCCCAACGTGACCGATTAACTGTACTTTGTTTCTTAATGTGCTCATGGCGTTTAAAATTTAAATGGTTTGATCTGAACTCGTTTCAGATTCTTAATTTTGCCGATACGTGTTTGATTTCGACATTGCAAAGATGTGGCGACTTCCAAAATTTATTCGGTTGTTAACTGCTTACTTTCGGTTGTAGTTGTTTGTAAGCGTTTGTAATTGGAAATTTATGAGTATATTTGGTTGATTTAGTGAATAATAAAGCCAAAAATAACAAACACAAAAGGCATTACTTCTTTAGCCCCGATGGCAGTGAAAATCGCACGCTTTTGCGGGGATTGAAACGAACAGCGGGAATTAGGATTGGCAGAAATAGACTGTTAATTCGCTTCAAAATGAAAATAATAATAGGAGGGAGATTGCTTTACTTCGTGCCTCGAAACTCCTCGCAATGACAAAATTATGAATAAAACATGTTTAGAGTGTGGAGAAAAAATTGTGGGGCGCGAGGACAAGAAGTTTTGCAGCGACGGTTGTAGAAACGCGTATAACAACAAAATAAATAAAGACAGCACGAATTTTATGCGCAATGTGAACAATAAATTGCGGAAAAATTATCGGATTTTGAGTGCTTTAAATGTAGATGGGAAGTCGAAAACGACCCGAACAAAATTATTAAGTAAGGGATTTGATTTTGAATTTTTTACGAATATTTTGAATACAAAAACCGGAAATACCTACTGTTTTGTCTACGACCAAGGTTATATGCCTTTGGAAAACGATTATTATGTATTGGTTAAAAAAGACCTCTAACTCCAATGATATTATGAAAAAAAACTACTCCTTACTCGTATTGGTTCTTATAGTCGGGATTCTCATTTTGATTCCGTTGACGCAACGACCACAAGTAAATAACCCTTCCGTTGCGCTTTCAGATTTTTCGACAAAGAGAGCGCTGAATCACATTGAAAAGATTTCAAAACACCCGCATTATGTTGGTTCAAAAAACCACGAAGTTGTTGCCAATTATTTAGAAACAACATTGGAAAAATTAGGGTTAGAAACAAAAATTCAAGAAGGCACAACGTTATCCGACTGGGGAAATTTAGTAAAATCAAAAAACATAATGGCTCGGATTCCGGGCACTTCAAATTCGAAAGCATTATTGTTATTAACGCATTATGACAGTGCGCCTCATTCTTTTTCCCACGGAGCGAGTGATGCGGGTTCGGGTGTGGGAACAATTTTAGAAGGCGTTCGAGCGTTTTTGAATGCAAAAACAGCTCATAAAAACGACATTATTCTGCTGTTTTCGGATGCTGAAGAACTAGGTTTAAATGGCGCAGCGCTTTTTGTAACGCAGCATAATTGGGCAAAAGAAATTGGCTTGGTATTAAATTTTGAAGCTCGAGGCACAGAAGGTCCTAGTTATATGTTAATGGAAGTTAACCAAGGGAATTCAGCGTTGGTAAAAGGATTTTCAGCAGCAAATGTAACCTTTCCAGTTTCGAATTCGCTACTTTACAGCATCTATAAAATGCTGCCTAATGATACCGATTTAACTGTTTTTAGGGAACAAGGGAAAATTCAGGGATTCAATTTTGCGTTCATTGACAACCATTTTAATTATCATACTGCTCAGGATGATTTTGCACACATTTCGCCCAAAACAATTGCGCATCAAGGGGCTTATTTAATGCCATTAATGACGTATTTTTCCAATGCTGACTTAACAAAATTAGATTCTAAAGAAGATTATGTCTATTTCAATTTGCCCTTTTCGTTTATGAGCTACCCATTTTCATGGGTGTTGCCAATGGTTTGGATTGCGGGATTCTTATTGTTCTTTTTGGTATTCCTTGGCCTTGGAAAAAGAATATTGAATGGTAAAACACTACTCATAGGTTTCTTGCCTCTGTTTGGGGCTATACTATTAGCTGGGTTTTGTGGGTTTTTTGGATGGAAAATACTACTAAAAATTTATCCTAACTATGCTGATATCCAACAAGGATTTACTTATAATGGACATGCGTATGTTGGCGCATTCGTAAGTTTGAGTTTGGCCATTTGTTTCTCATTTTATTCAAAATACAAACCCGATAACCGAATTGTTAACGTTTCTATCGCGCCATTATTTTTGTGGTTTTTACTAAATTTAGGAATCGCACTCTCCCTTCCTGGTGCTGGATTTTTTATTATTCCACTGCTCTTTTCTCTAATAATATTGGGGTACTTTGTTGTTACACAAAAAACAAGTAGTATAGTAAACCTATTGTTGAGTATTCCGGCATTGTTGCTTTTCGCCCCATTTATCATTATGTTTCCTATAGGTTTAGGATTAAAACTATTAGTTGCAAGTTCCATACTAACGGTGCTCCTTTTTGGGTTAATGATTCCTGTTTTGGGTTGGTTACCAAAAAAACGCAATTGGGCATTAGGCTTTTTTATGATTTCAATAGGTCTATTTGTTTATGCTCATCTACATGCCGATTATGTTCCTGGAAAAGCAAAACCTAATAGTTTATTATACCTTTATGATGCCGATTCAAATGAAGCAAAATGGACAACGTATGACTCAAATTTAGATGAATGGACAAAAAAATATTTGGGTGAAACTCCTGTTGCTGCTGATTCATTAAATAAAAACCCGTTATATAGTAAATATCATTCTGGCTTTACTTTTATGGCTTCCGCTCCAATAATTGATCTATCACAACCTGATATTGAGTTTTTGCAGGACAGTTTAGGAGAAAAATTGCGTTTTATTAAAATTAGAATTACTCCAAAGCGAAAGGTAAATCGTTATGACATTTTTGCAAATAGCCAAATGAATTTCTATAATTTGAAAGCAAACGGGGCAAAGAGTTTAACTCAAAATGGGGCGTTATATCCTCGAAATGGCAAAAAAATCGTTAGTTATTACGTGATAAATAATGAGCCTTTAGAGCTACAGTTTTCCATCTATGCTGCAACAAAATTTGACATGAGTTTATTGGAGTCGTCCTTTGATTTATTGACTAATTCAGACTTGAAAATAGCCAAAAGAGCTGCTTGGATGATTCCGATGCCGTTTGTACTAAACGATGCTGTTGTGCTTCAAAAAAGAATTATTCCTAAGACTATTGAAGTAATTAATCGGACGAATTCTCCTGGTTTTGTTTCGCAAAAAGACACTTTAATAACTACTATTGACTCTTTAAATTCAAATAAAAATCCTTAGGAATGACAAAAATTAGCATACTTGGTTGTGGATGGCTAGGCATTCCTTTGGCAAAAGCGCTTGTTGAAAAAGGTTTCCTAATTGCAGGTTCAACGACCTCAACCTTGAAACTTTCATTATTAGAAAGTATTGGGATTACTCCGTTTATGATTATGCTTGAGGCAAATGAAATTCAGGGAGAGGTAACTACTTTTTTACATGGAAGTGACATCGTTATTATAGATATTCCTCCGAAATTACGTGGTAATAGTAAGGGTGATTTTGTTGGAAAAATAAAAAATCTTGTTCCTCATATTGAAAAAGCAGGAATAAAAAAAGTGCTATTTGTGAGTTCAACTTCCGTATATCCTGACACAAACGAAACCATTACTGAAGCAACTCGGCTCCGTCCTGAAACTGAAAGTGGTAAACAACTCCTACAAGCCGAGGCTTTTTTACTAGAAAACAGGCATTTTCAAACTACCGTTTTGCGATTCGGTGGGTTAATTGGCGAAGATCGAAATCCGATTCATTTTTTAGCAGGCAGAACCTCTATTGAAAATCCAAATGCTCCAATAAATTTGATTCATCAAGAGGATTGTATTGGGATAATTTTGAAAATTATTGATTCCGATTTTTGGGGCGAAACTTTTAATGCCGTTAGCCCATTTCATACTACTCGGGAACACTATTATTGTGAAAAAGCAAAAGAATTAGGTTTAGATTTACCTACATTTGACCATTCAAAACCCTCGATTGGCAAACTCATTTCAAGTGAAAAAATTGAGACTGTTGTAGGATATCAATTTAAAAAACGAAGCCTTCAGTGAGTATTAAATCAAAAATCAAACTGTATATAAGTTCGAAGATTAGTTTTATTAGCTTACCCATTTTAGCTTTATGTTGGGTAAGTTTTTTTTGGGGTACCACCTGGCTCGCTTCAAAAGAAGGAGTAAAACATGTTCCTGCGTTACAATTAGTCGCTATTCGACAATTTATTGGTGGTTCCCTGTACTTACTTTTTTTTATTTACAAAAAAACAGCTTGGCCTAAAGG
>JBIHZQ010000125.1:0-4542 GCA_044231345.1 Flavobacterium sp. | reverse complement strand
CTTAAAGAATCGCCTTCATCAGACAGCATGTTTTTGAATTCAATGGCTTCTATATAGGCGTTGGTGATTCGATAGTGTTCGTCTAATTCTTCTGAAGAGAGCTCACCTTCTTTATAAAACTCGTAGGCCAATTGTAATTCTTCAGCCATTTCGGTAGCTTTAGTATAATCCTCTACCCATTTTTTCTTAGAGCGAAGGGTTTTAATATACAATTCAGCCTCCTTTGGATGGTTCCAAAAATCGGGAGCTAACGTTTTTTCTTCCTCGTTTGTGATTTCAATTAATTTGGCATCAACGTCAAAGATACCTCCTCAACGCACCAAGGCGCTCCACAATACCTTTAATTTGTTCGGTAGTTGTCATAAATTATTATAATTTTACAATCACAAAAATAAGCTATACTTTTGATATTATGGAAATAAATTTAGTCAGTGATACCGTAACGAAACCCACGCAAGAAATGTTACTCCAAATGTTTCAAGCCAAAGTAGGGGATGACGTATACAAACAAGATCCTACCGTAATTGAATTAGAAGCAAAAGTAGCCTCATTTTTCGGAATGGAAGCGGCTTTATTTTTCCCTTCTGGGACGATGGCCAACCAAACCGCAATTAAATTGCACACGCAACCAGGTGAGCAATTAATCGCCGACCAATGGGCCCATGTTTACAATTATGAAGGAGGAGGCGTGTCCTTTAACAGTGGTGTTTCTTGTTGCTTACTGCCAGGAAATCGCGGAATGATAACGGCTGAACAAGTGGCAGTTGCCATCAATGACCCTGAGTTTTATCACAGTCCATTAACGAGCCTAGTTTGTGTCGAAAACACAACAAACAAAGGAGGTGGAGCCTGTTATGATTTTGAAGAATTTAGAAAAATACGACAAGTTTGTGATGCCAATAAGTTGAAATTTCACTTAGACGGTGCGCGTATTTGGAATGCTTTGGTTGCCACCAATGACAATCCGAAAGAGTACGGAACTGTATTTCACACCATTTCTGTTTGCTTATCAAAAGGGTTAGGAGCGCCAATTGGGTCACTTCTATTATCCGATAAAGCGACCATACACCGAGCACTTAGAATCAGAAAGCTACTAGGAGGTGGAATGCGACAAGTAGGGTACTTAGCCGCAGCGGGATTATATGCTTTAGAAAATAATATAGAACGCTTATCGGAAGATCATCGACGTGCCAAAGAATTAGGAATTTTGTTACAAAAATTACCTTGGGTTGCCAAAGTTGAACCAGTGGAAACCAATATTTTGATATTTTCGTTACAACCTACAGTGAACGAAAGCCAATTGATGGATAAACTGAAACAAAAAGGAATTTCTATTAGTTCCATGGGACACGGAAAATTGCGTATCGTCACCCATTTGGATTACCGAGAAGTAATGCATAATTATGTGTTGGAAACTTTAGAACGATTGGAATTTAATTTCTAATTTATTTTCAAAAATAGTGATCTGCCGTTTTTGACAAAATAAATTTCAAAAAATACTGTTGAATTATCTCAATTAAAAATTAATTTGAGCTTGTATTCTCAGTAAATTGCCTTCTTGATAATTTTCTTGCTTTACATAATCTTCGAATCTTCTTTGGGAAATTGTATAATTTACGACTAATTCAAATTGTGGAATTGGTTGCCATTCTATCCCAAATTCAAAATCATTGACTTGATAACTACGAGCATCTTTCTCGTGTTTTTTACCACCATAGTAATTTTGTATTTTCGCGAAAGGTATTATTTTTTGATTTTTATAATTTGTAAAATAACTTAACGTTAAATAACCTCCTCTCAATGATTTTACCTCAATAGAGTCTGAGTATTTATTGAATTCGGGCCCTCTACCGATGTTGTATTCCGCCTGAATTCCAAAAGGTTTTGGATATAAAATAAATGAAGCTGCAGCTCTTTGGTCAATATAATTTAAGTCGGAAGTATGTTTTATCCCGGTATTTAGATTTGCTTTTGGTATCACAAAACGACCATTATATCCTTGAATTCCTAGCTCAACTATTTGTTTTTTTACCTTGAATGGATAGCTAAATCGAGCAACAAGGTGAGGTTCATTGTTCAATTCTGGAGAATTAGCAGTTTGTCCATTGTATGCACCAAATGCAAATACTCCATAATCTCCACTTCCTTTTAAACCAGAGCTAACTAATTCGGAAAACAATTTTCTTTTTTCTTTTGGAGCCCAATAAAAGAAAACCCCCAAATCACGTTCGTTTGAAACGGCACTATTTAAGGCATCATTTCTATCTAATGAAATTCGATTTTGACTCGACTGCATATTTTCGAATCCATACGGAACCTTACTTTGACCAATTCTCAATCGGTATTCATTATCTGAATCCAAACCAATATCGAAGTAAGCATCTCTTATTTGTGCAAAATTTTGTTTGTCACTGCTTGGTGCACTAGCAAAATCAGGTTGAATGTAAAAATAAATGTTTTTTGTGATTTGTCCGAAGAATATAATTCGTAAACGTCTAATAAAGAAGCCTCCATCTTTTCCCCATGATTTGTCACATTGTTCACAATTTAAATTTTCATTTGTTTCCAAAAGCCTATTATATCTAGTTTGAACATAACCACGCATCGAGATAGTCTCAAACCATTTTTTTGTGGTTACTGTGGGTTTGGTCGCTATTACAATTTCTTTTTTTATGGTATCGTTTTGGGCAAATACAAAAAGAGGGAGTAGAACTAAAAAATAAAGTATTGTTTTTTTCATTTTAAACTATTTAAATAAATCCTCCATTCCTGGAATCATCGGCATATCTACTTTGGCTACCGCATCTAACTCCGCTTGATTCATGCGACTTGCTTTTTCAATTGCTTTGTTTAGAGTAACAATTATATAATCTTCTAATTGTTCTTTATCGGCTAACAATGAATCATCTATTGAGATCGATTGAATACTTCTGTTGGCAGTTAAAGTGATTTTTAATAATCCGTCTGCGCTTTGTTCGTCTATCAAAATTGTGTCCAATCGCTTTTTGGTATCTTCTATCCTTTGTTGGGTAGCTTTTAATTTACCCATCATTCCCATTAAATCCATAGTTTTTTTCTTTAAGAACGCAAATTTAGCGATTTAAGCATTAATTTTATTTATTTAAACCGTTATTTTTAAGTTTTGAATTAATCTTAACCGTCTAGAAAAATCTTTATAGTACTTTTGTTATCCTTTAAAATTGAAAAAATGACAAAAAAAATACTTCCACCCGTAGCCCCAATAATTCCAAAAATCATGGAAAAATTTGGCGATATTAGAACGGATGACTTTTATTGGATGAACGAACGGGAGAATCCAAAAGTGATTGAATACCTCAAACAAGAAAATGACTATTACCAAAAATCTACCACATCAACTAAAAAAATGCAATCGGATTTGTTTCAAGAAATGAAGGCGAGAATTAAAGAAGATGACGAATCAGTTCCGTACTTGTATAACGGATATTTTTACAGCACCCGATTTAAAAAAGGACAAGATTATCCTATTTATTCAAGACGAAAAGGCAGCCTTTCGGCAAAAGAAGAAATTTTATTTGACTGTAATAAATTAGCCAAAGGGCATAGTTATTTTCAGTTGAGTGGACTGAGCATTAGTGCTGACAATCAATTGGTTTCATTTGCGACAGATACCGTTGGTAGGCGCATTTATACATTACAAATAAAAAACATAGTTACTGGCGAAATATTATCCGATACCATAGAAAATGCTACTGGAAATTCGACGTGGGCAAATGATAATAAAACTTTATTTTACACCCGACAAGACGAAAAAACACTACGTTCAGATAAAGTTTTTAAACATACATTAGGGACAAATTCGGAACAAGACGTTTTGGTTTATTTTGAAAAGGACGATACGTTTTCGGTATCGGTTTATAAAGAAAAATCAAAAAAATATCTCGTAATTAGTTCTTCGAGCACGATGACCAGCGAGTTTAGAATTCTGTCTGCCAATCATCCGGATGGAAAATTTAAAGTATTTCAAAAGCGAATTCGTGGATTAGAATATAGTATTTCTCATTATGGGGAGTCTTTTTATATCCTAACCAATAAAGATAAGTCAATCAATTTTAAATTAATGAAAACCCATGAAGCTAGTACTGCTAAAGAAAATTGGGTAGATGTCATCGCACATGACGATCAAATTTTATTGGAAGAAATTGATATTTTTAAGAATTTTTTAGTGGTTTCGGAACGCAACAATGGGTTAAACAAAATTCGAATCCTTCCATGGAGTGGGAAAGGAGCCTATTATTTGCCTTTTGAAAGCGAAACCTATACGGCTTATACCACGAGTAATGTTGATTTTGATACCGATATTTTACGTTATGCTTATCAATCGATGGCAACTCCATCGTCGGTAATTGATTTTAATATGGTGACCAAAACAAAAGAAATTAAAAAGGAACAGCAGGTTTTAGGAGGGAAATTTGATAAGCATCACTATACAGAAGAACGAGTTTGGGCGGTAGCCAAGGACGGAACAAAAGTGCCAATATCTATGGTGTATCGAAAAGAATT
>JBIHZQ010000054.1:0-14292 GCA_044231345.1 Flavobacterium sp. | reverse complement strand
ACTATTGTTTCTAGCAAAACAAAATTAGAACTATTAATTTCTTATAATTTTTTCAGTCACGCGAATTGAATTTTCAAATTCAACTTGAAGTAAATAAATTCCTTTTGAAAAATTGGAAAGATTGATATTGGTAGTATTTCCTTCAAAAACGGGTTGTCCAAGTTCATTGAAAAGTACGACATTTTTTATTTTATCCGATGTTTGAATGGTTATCAGATCATTGGTAGGATTTGGAAATAAGGTATATTCAACTTTTGAAAGTGCAGAAACATCTAACACTGTTCCAGAACCTTGTAAATATAACGATATGGGAAAATACCCTTCGCCACCATTAAAAACTGCCGCAGGAACACTAATTCTGAAAGTATGATTGCCAGCAGCTAAAGTACCTAAATCAATTTTTCTAATGGGAATCTTACATCCCGGACACCAGTTACTAAAAGTCTGCCAAGTTGCATTTGACATAGGAGAAAGCCCATAAATTCCATTGGGTTGAGTGTTGTAAATTCTATAAGGCTCACAAGTTAACTCTCCCGGTTTATAGGTTAGAATAGGAAATATCATGTTGTCAAAATAAATATTATGCCATCTTCTGTTGTATTCTTCCCCCCCACTATTGGCTCCATGATTGGAAGTAATTAAGTAAAAACTTGAAGCACTAACGGATGAAGGTAAATTAAAAACAATCGTTCGCACAGTTTCGCCAATTGCATCTGAAGCCCCAACTTGGTAATTATTTAAATTCTTTTTAAAATTTAATGGTAATAAAAAGTTGTTGCTGGAAGAAAGTGGAGTTGTGTTTGAAACCAGTTCCAATGTACCAAAAAACACACTGTTGATTCCTGCACAACCAGCTACTTGAGCTTGTGCTGCATACGGAACTCCAAAAACCTCCAATTCTATCCAGAAATCATAAGCTGCATTTAATGCAGGATCTTTAAAAATTTTAGCAACATTATCCACACTAAATGTATAGGGAACTTCATACGGCGCAATATTTTTATTCATAAATGGTGTTATGAAACGTGCTAATTCAATTCTAGATACTGAATTTGGAGAATATGTCGTTGCATTTTTTGGAACAAATGCAAGATTTACATTTCCAATTCGGTCATAATTATCACAATCTGCTTTGATAGTGATGTTCAATGTCATTGTATTTCCATAAGAAGCTAATTGAGTAGCCGATAATTTTTTTGCATATAAATCGTTGCGATGTCTAATTACTCCATCAGGAACAGGATGAGATACCAGACCAGCATATCCGTCATAAAATAAAATTTGATTAAATATAACATCACTTGTATTTTGAGAAAATAGGTTTAACCAGAAGGTGTTTAATAACAGAATAAGTAGTGTTTTTTTCATGTATTTAGTTATTTAATATTATAGGAATTAGCTCAAATATATTGAAATAATAACAAATTGTCAATTTATTTTGTTTTAACCTTTTAGTTCCATGGGGTTTGTTTTATTTTTGCATTCTAAATTAACGTGACTTTATGGAAAATATCCAATTAATTGAGCTGCTAAGTTATACAATACCTTCTGTAATCACAGGCTCTATAGCCTATTTATTATTTCAATCGTATTTTAATGACCAACAAAATTCTCGTCGTTGGCTTTCGCAAAAAGAAAGTCAAAAAATCTCCTTACCTATTCGATTGCAAGCTTTTGAACGAATGACATTGTTTTTAGAACGCATTAATCCTTCAAAATTATTGATTCGTGTGGTGCCTTTATCCGAAAATAAAAATGATTATGAAAATTATGTTATTGCACAAATCGAGCAAGAATTTGAGCACAATTTAACTCAACAGATATACGTTTCAGAAGAATGTTGGACCATCATTGTAACGGCAAAAAATGCAACTATTCAGATGATTCGAAAAGCCAACATGAGCGAAAGAGTAACTTCTGCTGATAAATTACGTGAAGTAATATTAAATGATTTAATGGAAAAACAATCTCCGAGTAGTGCTGCGCTAAGTTATCTAAAAAACGAAATTAATGCCCTTTGGTAAAAAATAGATATAATAAATAGACAAAAAAAAGCCTTCTAAATTAGAAGGCTTTTTTTTGTCTATAATTTATGTTTACAAATCTCTCAAAACGTGTACGACACCTGTTACCACATGTGAAGCTCCGGCACTGTCTAAATAAGACCCGCTGAATGTTAAATCAATATACGAACCAACTGCTCCAAATTGACTTAAATTAAATACAACTGAATTAGTAGTTCCACTTCCTATATAACCAATTTGCCCACCCTCTATAAAAAATTGAGACGTAGAATAAGTACCCGGAGTATTGGTATCACCATTGATATAAATACCTCCTTGATTTGGTGTTGCTGTGCTGTAAGCTGATATTGTTAGGCCTACCCCTGTAGTCCCACTATTATTTTGTGACCAACTGGCATTAATTCCTGTGGTAATATATTGTACGTCATTCGAATCAACTTGATAAGAAATAAACTCCGAAATAGTATTACAACTTGATAAATTTCCGATTGCGGTAGTTGGTGTCCCAAAGGTATAATTTATAGTTCCTGTCGTTTGTAAGTCTTCAAAATTAAACCCTTCCAGTGTAAAACTAGTGTTCGTTGCACAATATACCGTCGTAAAGTTAAAAGCCGCATTTGTTACTAATGCGGTTGAAGTAATGTCACCATACTTCAACAACACATAGCCGTTTGTAGCATTCGTTCCATCACATTTTAAAAGAGTTCCTTGAACCGTTGTACTTAAAATAGATGAATCATTAATTACTATATTCGGCAAAGTTGTATTGGCACTAAAAGGTCCTATGGTAGAACTACTGTAAGGTGTTCCACCACAAACTGAATTGCTATAAATTGTCATGGTCAAAGATTGATTTGCAGGTACTAATCCACAAATTTGTCCTTGTTCGTTAGATAAACCACTTCTAGGATAAGTGCTATTGGTCGGAGTTAAATCAACTCTTACATTGGATAACGGAAGTCCGTCAGCGTTTACAAAATTCAAACACAAAGTAACGGTTGGAAATGGCGCATCACAATTCCACCAAGAAAAATGAGAAACATTTCCTACATAAAAACTACCTTGTTTAACGGCAGTCCCCTCTTCTTTCCAATATCCTACCGTTTCGTCAAAATGCCATAATGGAATAGTGCTTGGCGCTGAAGCCATTTGGTTTTCATCAATTCTAAGAATTAATCTAGCAGAATGTCCATCAGCAATTTGTAGTTCTTGTCCGTTTGCACCGCGCAATTCAACGTGAAGCATTCCAAAAGTTTCTAAAACTCTTGGTTCGTTTGCAACATCTTGAGCATATAACATTCCTGGCATCAAACTAGACAAATTAGAATCTGATGGTTTTAGATGAAACATTGATACGGAAACATTGCCAGAATAGTCTGCACCATTTAAATCTTGGAAAAAACCATCAAAAATTACTTTAGTTCCCGTATTCATTGAAACCTCACTTGATACTCCCGAAGAAATTACTTTGGTAGGAGTTTGAGGTAAAAGCATGATCTTGATTGAATTCGAACCTTCTGTTGGTACAACAGAACGAGAGCCATCAATAAATCCCGATTTCTTAGCAGTGATGTAAGCAAAATTTTCGTTTACCGAAGCATTTTTTATTACAAAAACTCCGTTTTTATCAGTCTGAACAATAGTAGTTCCAATAGCTACCGATGCATTTTGAATGGGAGTATTATTAACCGACACAATCTGACCAATAAAATCTCTTGTAATTGATGCTCCAAAATTTTGAGCAAATTCGGTATCATTTTGTTGATTGGGCATCTGAACAGATGGAAATTCAACTTGGTCTTCACAACTAAAAAAAAGGGCGCAAAACACAACACTTATTCCAACGAGTAATTGTTTTTTCATATTAAAAAATTAAATTAATGAATCAAATGTACTAATTTATTGTATAAATCTATTTTTTTAATCTATTTTTCATCTAACAGGCGTTGCAATTGATGTGCTTCATTTTTTTGAAGTGAACTGAGTATTGCTGAAAAATAACTGCGATGACCTTCTTTTTTTAGTAGTAACCTTATTTTCTCTTTCGCAAATTTTGAAAACTGCCATTGATGACTCCCTAACGCATTGATTAGATTGGGTAAATAATTTTTGTCGGCATCGTCAATAAAAAGTAAATTTTCTAAAGCGTTTTGTCTGGTTGAGGATTCATAGATTGGAGCTGAATAGCGTAATAATTCGTCATAATAAATTGCTTTATTTCCAGGCTCAAAATCTACTGTTCGAAGCGCTAATGTCAACCATAAAATGCGCAGATTTTTGTCGTTAAAACCAACCCATTTACTGCTTTTACTTAAAAGGTTTTTTTGTTCCAGAGGGAAATTTTTCCAGTGAATTCCCAAACTTATCTCTTGAGTGACGTAGGAATTATCAAAAAGAGTTGACTCAAATTCGTCTTTAAAATCAACTGGTATTTTAGTAGTTGTTGTCAAAATTGCTTGGCGAACAGTACTGCTTTGTGATTGCATTGCTAGATGCAAAAGCGAAGCCTTTTCGTTGAAAGGCAACTTTTCAATTTGGTAGATTATAGTGGTTTTAAGTGGGTCAAATGCGGTTGAACTAATTATATTTTTATAATACGAAAGTTGGTCATTAAACGGCATTGATTTCTTTTCTTGAATTTCTAATAAGGTCCGAATCGTTTTGCTTTTTTTCAAAATACCTAAGGCTTGTTGACTATCAAAATCTGGACTTTCGAGCCATTTTTTCTTATACGATTCTAAATCATAAGTAGACAATTTTCTGATTTCTTCAAAAAATGAATCGGTAGTTACATTTAAAAAGGCATGAGCATTCAAGTAATTTTTCACCGCTTTATGAAAAACCTTTTCACCTACTCCTTCTCGTAAAACATGTAAAGCCCATGCACCCTTTTGATAAAAAGTCAAAGAACTTGCTTTTTCATTTAATATTGGTAGTTTATCAAATTTAGAAGCTTCTGCTAACTGTTGTGCTGTTTGATATAATTTATAGTTGAAATAATCAGCGCCAAAAACTTCTTGCTCCGCTAAAAGTGCGTAATAAGTAGCAAATCCTTCGTGTAACCAATGATGAGTTCCTGATGCTGCGGTAATTAAATTGCCAAACCATTGGTGGGCCAATTCGTGTGCATTAACATTAACATAATTCCGATCTACAAAACCGATTTCATCTACCACAAAATCTCTAGAAAATAGGGTTGCCGATGTGTTTTCCATACCAGCATATAAAAAATCTCTAACAGGGACTTGCTTGTAGACTTCCCAAGGGTAGAGAATTCCGATTTCTTGCTCCAGAAAGTCGAAGATTTTTTTTGAATATCTGTAAGTAGGTTCCAATTTAGAAATATCTCCCTTTTCAATATAAAACTGTAACGGAATTCCACTTTTAGAGACTTCACTTTGAACTTCAAACTTTCCAATTGCAAGCATCAAAAGATAGCTACTCATTGGGTTTTTCATTCTATAACTCCATGAAGTCGTATCCTTTTTAATTAATTTATTTTGTAGAACTCCATTTGAAATTACCTGAAAATCCGAAATAAAATTAATGTCCAAATTGAAAATAACTTTTTCATTAGGATCATCAAAACTAGGAAACCAATGACTCGTGTTTTTTCCTTGACCTTGTGTCCAAATTTGGAGGTTTTCATTAGAACCAATAAAATACATAGCCTGTTTTGGATAAGCAGCATACTCAAATGAAATGCTATTCTTTCCTTGATTAAATCCTTCAAAAAGTACTAATTTGTTGGTTGGATTGCTATATTTAACCACCGAATTATTTACTAATAAGTTGGAAAAAGTCATGTCTCTAGCATCAATTTTAATGGTATCCGTTGGAGAAAACACTTCAAATAGATAGGTAACTTTACCTGAAACCATTTTGCTTGTTGGATCAATCGTGATGTCTCCTAATACAGAACTGAAATCGACAGTCTTTATTGGCTGCGCAAAAGAAAAAGTTACGATAAATAGCACTAAATAAAATCTCATTGCATAAAAAGTTAATTCACATGCTCACAAATATACAGAGAGTTTTTCAACATAATCATTTTTAAAATTACAAACAAAAAACTATCTTCGCTACATGCAAAACAACCTACTACAAACCCCAATAGAATACCTAAAAGGAGTTGGCCCAAATAGAGGCGAATTACTCCGTAAGGAATTGGGAATTCATAAGTACGTTGATTTGATTAATTTTTTTCCCAATCGATACATTGATCGCACCAGATATTATAAGATTAATGAACTACAAAATAACCCTTCAGATGTTCAACTTGTCGGGAAAATAATTCATATCAAAACCATTGAACAAAAAGGCAAAAAACGCCTTGTTGCTACTTTTTCAGACGAAACGGGTCAAATGGAATTAGTTTGGTTTCAGGGACATAAATGGATTCGTGAGAGTTTACAATTAAATGTACCGCTCGTTATTTTTGGAAAATGTGCGTCATTTGGGGGCGTTTACAACATGGCACATCCCGAGATAGAGTTGCTTAGTGAGCACGAACAAAGTTTACGCTCGGCCATGCAACCCGTTTATCCGTCAACCGAAACTTTAACCAATCGAGGCATTTCAAATCGGGTTATCAATAAATTAATGCAACAGCTGTTCCTAGAAACCCAAGCGCTTTTTAGTGAAACACTGGCAGACTATTTGATAGAAGAGCTAAAATTGATTTCTAAACGAGAGGCACTTTTTGCCATACATTTTCCTAAAAATGCAACTATTTTAGCAAAAGCCCAATTTCGATTAAAATTTGAAGAATTATTTTTTATCCAACTGCAATTAATTACCAAAAATTTAATTCGTAAACACAAAATTAAAGGCCACACTTTTGACAAAGTAGGTTGGTATTTTAATACTTTTTTTCAAAATCATTTGCCCTTTGAACTAACAAATGCACAAAAAAAAGTGATTAAAGAGATTCGAAATGATATGGGAAGCAATGCCCAAATGAATCGTTTATTACAAGGAGATGTTGGTTCTGGAAAAACTATTGTAGCATTTATGAGCATGCTTTTGGCTTTAGATAATGGATTTCAGACTTGTTTAATGGCTCCAACTGAAATTCTTGCCACTCAACATTTTATTGGATTAACAGAATTAGCTAAAGACCTGTCAATTAATATTAAAATACTCACTGGCTCAACCAAAACTTCAGACAGAAAAGTTATTCATGAAGAACTTGAAAACGGAAGTTTATCGATTCTAATTGGAACGCATGCTCTATTAGAAGATAAAGTAAAATTTAAAAATTTAGGTTTAGCCGTTATTGATGAACAACACCGATTTGGGGTGGAACAACGATCTAAATTATGGAAAAAAAACACCCTTCCTCCTCACGTATTAGTAATGACGGCTACTCCCATCCCGAGGACTTTAGCGATGAGTCTATACGGTGATTTAGACATTTCTGTTATTGATGAATTACCTCCAGGTCGGAAGCCAATTCAGACGGTTCATCGTTTTGATTCCAATCGATTAAATGTCTGGAAATTTATTAGAGATGAAATTGAAAAAGGACGGCAAATATATATTGTTTATCCCTTAATTAAGGAATCAGAAAAAATGGATTTCAAAGATTTAATGGATGGTTACGAAAGTATATCCAGAGATTTCCCTTTGCCAAAATATTCCATTTCTATCGTACACGGCAAAATGAAACCTGCCGAAAAAGAAGCGGAAATGCAACGATTTTCTAATGGGAAAACCAATATAATGGTTGCTACGACCGTAATTGAAGTCGGCGTAAATATTCCAAATGCAAGCGTCATGATTATTGAAAGTGCGGAACGTTTTGGTTTGTCACAGCTGCACCAGCTAAGAGGGCGCGTAGGTCGAGGTTCTGAACAAAGTTATTGTATCGTGATGACCAGTCACAAACTCAGTAACGACAGCAAAATTAGAATGGAAACCATGACGCGTACTAACGATGGGTTTGAAATTGCTGAAGTTGATTTAAAATTAAGAGGCCCAGGAGATTTAATGGGAACCCAGCAAAGTGGAGTATTGAATTTGCAAATTGCCGACTTGGTTCGTGATAAAGATATTTTACAACTAGCCAGGCACCACGCTATGAAAATTCTTAAAGAAGATGCAACTTTACAAAAACCAGTACATGAAAAAATTCGTTTAGTATTTATAGAATTATCAAAGAAAAAAAACATTTGGAATTATATTAGTTAACAAATAAATAAATAAATATGGTCAGTTACAACCCAAAAGATTGGATTACATTCATTTTTAATTTTAGCAAAGCTGATACTTTTAGAAAATTAATTCCAATGATGTTTATTATTGGTACATATGCTGGGAGTATCGCCTACCTAGAACTTGAATATTGGAAATTACCCGAAGATAGTCATGTAAAAAACATATCGATTATGCATGGAATGTTGGGTTTTGTAATATCATTATTATTAGCCTATCGGACCAATACCGCCTATGACCGATGGTGGGAAGGACGAAAATTATGGGGCGGATTAGTTAATAGCAGTAGGAATTTGGCCTTAAAATTGTCTGTCTTTTTAACCGACGAAAAAGATCGGGCATATTTCAGAAAAATGATTCCTGGCTATGCCTCCTTATTGAACAAACATTTAAAAGACGAAGAGACCAGTTTACAATTATTTGAAGGTTTAGAACTGTCCATTGACCAACACAAACATAGACCAAATCAAGTGGCGCAGATGTTGTTCCAAAAAATAAATGATTTGTATTTATCAAAAAAAATAACAGGCGAACAGTTGCTTATTTTAAACAATGAAATTCAATCTTTTACTGATATTTGTGGTGCCTGCGAACGAATAAAAAATACTCCTATTCCCTATTCTTACAGTGCATTTATTAAAAAATTTATTTTTATATACGTTCTCACTTTGCCTTTTAGCTATGTGTTTTCTCTTGGTTATTATGTGGTTCCTGTGGTAGTTTTTATATTTTATGTGTTGGCAAGTTTGGAACTAATTGCAGAAGAAATTGAAGAGCCTTTTGGTAGTGATTCTAATGATTTACCGACAGAAAAAATTGCAGCTACGATAAAAAAACACATAGAAGAACTTATTTAATGGAGAATAAAACACAAGTAATTGGATACAACGAATGAGTAAAAACAAAAAAATGTTGGTTACTACAAACATCAATCCCTATATTTGCACACTAATCCACGCATAACTTTTTAAAATGAAAATATCTTATAATTGGTTAAAACAATTTATAAAAACAGACTGGAATTCACAAGATACTGCTGATTTACTCACCGACTTAGGGCTTGAAGTAGAAGGTATTGAAAAATTTGAAAGCCTAAAAGGAGGGTTAGAAGGTGTGGTTGTTGGTCATGTACTAACTTGTGTTCAACATTCTAATGCCGATAAATTAAAAATAACAACAGTCGATATTGGAACCGAGTCTCCTCTTCAAATTGTTTGTGGAGCTCCAAATATTGCGGTGGGTCAAAAAGTGCCCGTAGCCACAATTGGCACAAAATTGTATGACAAAGAAGGGGCAGTTTTTGAAATAAAAAAAGGAAAAATTCGAGGAGAAGAAAGTCATGGAATGATTTGCGCTGAAGATGAACTGGGATTAGGAGAAGGACACGATGGAATACTCATTTTAGATGCAACACTTCCTGTTGGCACCCCTGCTTCAAAAGTTTTTAATATTGAAACTGATGAAGTTTTTGAGATTGGCTTGACGCCGAATAGAGCCGATGCAATGAGTCATTGGGGAGTTGCAAGGGATTTACGCGCGGGATTAATTCAAAAAAATAGTTATCAATCAGAGTTAATAACTCCTTCGGTAAACAAATTTAAAGTTGAAAAAAGAACCCTGAAAATTGACGTAAAAGTAGACGACATAAAATTAGCCCCAAGATATTGTGGAGTTACTATTTCTGGAATAACCGTTAAAAACTCACCAGATTGGTTAAAAAATAGATTAAAAGCAATCGGGCTTACACCAAAAAATAATATTGTTGACGTCACCAATTATGTTTTACATGAATTGGGTCAACCACTCCACGCTTTTGATGCTTCAAAAATTAATGGAAAAATAATCGTAAAAACACTAACTGCAGGAACAAAGTTTACCACCCTTGATGATATTGAACGCACCCTTCACGAAGAGGATTTAATGATTTGTGATGAAACTGGACCGCTTTGTATGGCTGGAATATTTGGTGGAAAAAATTCTGGAGTAACAGAAACTACTACAACTATTTTTCTTGAAAGTGCCTATTTTAACCCCGTTTCAATTCGGAAAACAGCTAAACGACATGCATTAAGTACCGATGCTTCCTTTCGATTTGAAAGAGGAATTGATCCTGCAATTACTGAATATGCATTAAAACGAGCCGCTATTTTAATTCAAGAAGTAGCCGGTGGCGAAATAACCTCGGACATTGTTGAAGTATTTCAAAAGAAGATTGAGGACTTTTCAGTAGTGCTCAATTTTGCAAATGTTACTAAAATTATAGGTCAGGAAATTCCAAAAGAAACCATTAAGAAAATATTAGTTTCTCTCGATATAAAAGTTACTAGCGTTTCTGATGCAGGTCTTGGCTTAGTTATTCCTGCTTATCGAGTAGATGTTCAGCGAGAAATTGACGTCATTGAAGAACTCCTTCGCGTGTACGGTTACAATAATATCAATTTTTCAAATAAAATTAACGCCACCGTTTTTAATTCATCCCGAACGGAAGATTATAAAGTTCAAAATACTATCGCTAATTTATTGACTCCATTTGGATTTAATGAAATGATGTCCAATTCATTAACAACTCCTGAATACATTAAGCTTTCTGATCATTTAAGGGAAGAACACCAAGTGATAATTCTAAATCCATTGAGCAATGACTTGTCAGTAATGAGACAATCTTTATTGTTTTCTGGTTTGGAGGCTGTGTCCTATAATAGTAACCGACGTAATTCAGATTTGAAATTGTTTGAATTTGGAAAAACTTATCGAAAATTAGATTTAGAATACGAAGAGCAAAAACATTTTACCCTAATCGTATCTGGAAATCGAGTTAAAGAAAATTGGACTACTCCACAAAAACCAACTGATTTCTTTTTATTTAAAGGATATGTAAATGCTGTATTGTCTCGATTGGGAATCGAAAAGACACAAACTAAACCATTAGTTTCAGATGTCTTCGCAGAGGGAATAGCTTTGTTTATTGGATCAGAAACATTAGTTGAATTTGGAACCGTAAAAAAGTCAATCCTAAAACATTTTGATTGTAAACAAGAGATTTTTTATGCCGATTTCAATTGGGATTTGGTATTGAAATTAATAGTAAATAAAATTAAATTTAACGAAATTCCTAAATATCCAGAAGTCCGGCGTGATTTAGCTTTATTATTGGATGAAGCTATTCTTTTTGAATCGATTTATGAAATTGCTAGAAAAACAGAAAAAAATTTACTAAAAGAAATTACATTATTTGATGTGTACCAAGGAGCAAATCTTCCTGCTGGAAAAAAATCATATGCCGTTAGTTTTGTGCTACAAGACAGCGCCAAAACACTCACTGATGAACAAATTGAGAAAATAATGGGTAAATTAAAAAATAATTTCGAAACAGAATTAGGAGCTTCTTTGCGATAAACTTAAATTTCAAAGGCAAAATTGCATCCGTTATTTTGCCTTTTTTACCCTAACCAACCTTCTCTGTCCAAACTTCTGTACTGAATTGCTTCTGCAATATGGGAAGCATCTACTGTTTCTACAGCAGCTAAATCAGCTATAGTTCGCGCTACCTTCAATATTCGATCATAGGCTCTCGCCGATAAATTCAAACGCTCCATCGCAGTTTTTAAAAGCAATAAAGACGTTTCATCAAGTTTACAATATTCTCTAATCAGCTTAGAGCTCATTTGTGCATTATAGTTAATCGTTTCGATTGCTGAAAATCGGGTAGTTTGAATTTCTCGTGCCGCTGTTACTCGTTCCCGAATATCAACACTACTTTCAGCTTTTCTAGTATCAGATAATTTTTCAAACGGAACAGGAGTCACTTCTATATGAATATCAATTCGATCCAAAAGCGGTCCTGATATTTTACTTAAATAACGTTGCATTTCATGTGGAGATGATGTTTGAGGGGCATTGGGGTCGTTAAAAAATCCACTCGGACTTGGGTTCATACTCGCTACTAACATAAAAGATGAGGGATACGTTACCGTAAATTTGGCTCTAGAAATTGTAACCTCCCGATCTTCAAGAGGTTGTCGCATCACCTCTAGAACATCTCTTTTAAATTCTGGCAACTCATCTAAAAACAAAACACCATTATGAGCCATAGAAATTTCACCGGGTTGAGGATAACTTCCTCCACCAACAAGTGCCACATTAGAAATGGTATGGTGTGGACTTCTAAATGGCCGTTGATTCATCAAGCCTACCTCTTTCAACTTTCCAGCGACGCTATGTATTTTTGTAGTTTCCAGCGCTTCACGCAATGTCATTGGGGGTAAAATACTTGGTAAACGCTTGGCAATCATAGTTTTTCCAGATCCTGGAGGACCAATAAGAATAATATTGTGACCCCCAGCTGCGGCAATTTCCATACAACGTTTTATACTTTCTTGCCCTTTAATGTCACTGAAATCGTGTTCTGGAAAATCTAATGTTTTATAAAATTCTGCTCTTGTATCAATTATGGTGGGTGCTAAAGTGCCTTTTCCTTCAAAAAAATCAATGACTTCTTGTAAGTTTTCAACACCAAAAACGTCTAATCCTGAAACAATAGCTGCTTCTCTAGCATTTTGTTTTGGTAAAAAGAACCCTTTAAAACCCTCTTCTTTAGCTTTAATTGCAATAGGTAGTGCTCCACGAATTGGCTGTAAACCTCCATCTAAAGACAACTCACCCATAATGATATAGTTATGGGTCTCCTCGGTTTGAATTTGGGAAGAACCAACCAATATACCAATTGCCAATGTGAGGTCATATGCTGAACCCTCTTTTCTTAAATCGGCAGGAGCCATATTGATGGTGATTTTTTTTCCAGGCATTGAATAACCGTTATTTTTCAAAGCGGCTGCGATTCGGAAACTACTTTCTTTTATAGCATTATCAGGCAATCCAACAAGGTGGTATCCAATACCTTTGTCTATGTTTACCTCTACGGTGATGGTGGTAGCTTCAACACCAAATACGGCACTTCCAAAAACTTTTACTAACATGGCGAATAATTTTATTAGCCAAGATACTGTTTTTTTATGGATAAATTACTTTAAATAAAAATCCAAATCTTTCGATTGGGATTTTTATTATTTCTTAAAGTTTTTTATGCCTTGTTTTAACCATTCTTCATACAAGTTTACATCAGGATTGTAACTAGTGGTAGGTGTTTCGGGATTTAAATTGTTTCCTTCTGCATCCGTTACCACATAAAGTGGCTGTGTATTTGTTTTGTATTTTGAAATCATAAATTCAGTCCATTTGTCGCCAATGGTTTCAATTTTATTGCCAGATTCTTTCGAAATGGTTTGTTCGTTTTTTGGTAATTTTCTTTTGTCATCAACAAATAAAGAGATAACTACTACTTCTTCTTTTAATATGGTTAATACATTTTTTTCAGACCATACGTTGTTTTCCATTTTTCGACAATTCACACATGCATGTCCTGTAAAATCAAGCATTATAGGTTTATTTACCGATCTAGCAAAGGCAACTCCTTGTTCATAAGCATCAAAAATTACAATTCCATGCGGTCCTCTTTTTGCTCCTTTTGGCAAAACAACTTCTGTAGCATTAGAACTTCCTATACCTAAAGGACTTTCGCTGTATTCCATTGGCGGCGGAAAAGCGCTAATCAATTTCAAAGGAGCGCCCCAAAGTCCTGGAATCATGTAGATGGTAAATGTCAAGACCAAAATTCCTAAAGAAGCTCGTCCCACAGAAATATGGGTCATAGGACTATCGTGTGGCAAAGTGATTTTTCCAAATAAGTAAAGTGCCAATGTTCCAAAAATGGCTATCCAAATAGACAAGAAAACTTCCCGTTCTAGCCAATGCAATTGTAAAACTAAATCGGCATTCGATAGAAATTTAAAAGCTAAGGCTAATTCTAAAAAACCTAAGAATACTTTAACGGTATTCAACCAACCGCCCGATTTTGGTAACGAATTCAACCAACCCGGAAACATGGCAAATAACATAAACGGCAAGGCTAAAGCCAATGAAAAGCCGAACATTCCAATTATTGGAGCAATTCCACCTTTTGAGGCTGCTTCTACTAGCAAGGTGCCTACAATAG